>DAOTUR010000833.1:0-16095 GCA_034436915.1 Anaerolineae bacterium | reverse complement strand
TTGTACGTCAAAAGCAAGGCTCTCAATGCCTCCTTGCTCGGTATGCCATCGTCTCGATAGGAGATGACGAGAATGCTGTGGCGATGGCGCTGAATCAACGCCTCAAACGCCTCGTAAATAGTCGCTGGACTATTCCAGCGGGAGACGATGCGTTTGAGCCGCTTGTGTTTGCTCGTATGGTCGATCTTTTCCGCCCAACGCGCATAATCTACGAGACCTTCCAGAAAATGATAGAAGTCTCGGTAATCGACGCCGATGCCTTTGCGATTGAGATAGGGCGGATCAATATACACAAGGTCGGCCCCGCTGGGCGTGTCTAAAGCATCCCGCTGGAGGGCTGTATTCGGCTGCCCATTGTCAAACACAGCGCGATTGGCCTCAGCAGCAAATGTGCGAAAATGCGTCTCAAACGGCGTGTCCCAGGTGGTTTTATTGCCAAAGCTGCGCTCAACGCGGGCCGTTCGCATGTAGAGATTGGCGCGGTGGAACAGGTTGTAGGGGCGTTTGGCGATACAGGCCTGGAATAGCGCGAAGCGGGCCAGGGCTTGTTTATAGGGGTGGCTCAGGACATGGTTGATGTTAGAGGTCACGCGATCAAGCCAGATATTTTCATCGGCGGTGAAATAAATGTCTTTGAAATTATCCTGTATAAACGTCGGATATGTTAAAGCCTCATCGACATGCAGGATGCGTTCAATCTCATCCTGAGACAGTGTTTCGTGGCTGTTCTCAATCAGCGCGAGGCCGATGCTGTGATTGAAGGCTAAAACATCGTTATAGATAACCTGTTTCCCCGCGTTTTTGAGCCTATGGCTCACAACGCCTGTCCCCCCAAAAACATCCAGCACAGATGTAAATTCCAGATCAGATATCATCTCTGCAATCCATTTGACCAGCGTGCGTTTGCTGCCCTGATAGCGGGTTGAAGGGAAGGGGTGATTAAACATTTACGATGATGGGGGTGGAAATAGGGCGACAAAGCCCCTCTCCCGCGAAGTGGGAGAGGGGTTGGGGTGAGGGATAATGATCCAATTGGTACACGGGGAACGTCTCAGGGCCGCTGTTTGTAGCGCGTGATAATATCGTCTTTGTCGGCCTTAACGGACGGCTCGCTCTTGATGATATCCTGGCCGACTTCGTACAGATTATCCACCATCTGGCGCGGAATAATGCCAAGCTTGACGGGCTTATCCATGTAGATGGCTCCCTCGCCTTCCAGGGGAATCGCCACCACCATCCGCAAATCGGAGAAACTGGTATTTGTGAGGGGGGCCTCTGCCGCGCTCGTCACGACGTTGTTGGTGATGATCGCCTCATTGGTATCGATGGAGCGCCGCACCGCCACCGACATGAGCAGATTGAAACGTGGCGACTGGCGAATATCCTCATTGAGGTTCACGATGTCCAGGATGTTCATCTGTTCATCAACGGCCATCCCGCGATCACACGCGCCAATTTCCATTGCTGCATTCAGAAATGCCACGATCAAATCTTTCCGCATCGTGCCAACTCGCTGTCTCATTCGGATTTCTATCGACCTGTATTCTAGCCGATTGTTTCTCGTTGTGCGAGAACGATTTGTATAGGGTTGAAACAATTTCCCAACGATTTAGAAATATCGCCCGCGTTCATCCGCCCAAAAGCGATGAGAAAGCTGTATCATCAGGCTCGTGATGGCTTGTCTTCCAGGCGGCGGCGGGCGCGGATCTTCAACTGTTCGATGAAATCGACAGCCTTTTGAAACTCGCGCAGCTCCTCGCTCTCACTGACAGTGAGGAATCCTGTCTCGCTCTCCGTCAGCAGATAATTGAGGCGCTCCAGCGTGGCCGCCGAATGCGTGAAGCCGACAATCTGCCGCAATGTGGGCGATGACGTAATAAAATCGAGGATTTCTTCGTAAGCGGCTTGCATGAGAAATACCCTCCTCTAAGGCTCAAGGTGGTTGTGATGGAGGAAAGCTTTAAAAGACAAATGATGAGATAGGTCTTTTGGGCGCAGCACGCTACGCCCCTACGCGGTATTTGTAGGGGCGAGTCATGACTCACCCGGTTTGATGATGAAAACACCCATCATTTGAAGTCTTTTCCTTTTCCCCATGAGAGTGGTGATCCCATTGAATCACCTGTCACTCAGAGTATCTCTTCAGGATGTATGCCAGCTTAGAATGGCCCGAAAAAATAGTATTCCATGATACGGCGCACCAGCGGCGCAGCCACCGCCGAGCCTTCGCCTGAATTCTCCACCATCACCAGCACCACGATTTCGGGATGATCTTTGGGCGCAAAACCAATGAACCAGGCATGGGACATTCTGCCGTTGCCCGATGGCCCATCCTGCGCCGTGCCTGTCTTGCCGCACACGCCAATATCCAGCAGCGGCGATTTGCGGAAGACATACTCTGCCGTACCGCGCCTATCGGTGGTGACCATGCACAGGCCGTTGCGGACGTATTGCAGCGCCTCCGGTTTGACGCCAAAGGTGTTATTGACTTCGGGCGCGGCCAGGAATGTGCGCTGATCAAGGATGCCTTTTTCGCGCACGAGGCGCGGGCGCATCTGTGTGCCATCATTGGCGATGCCCGCATACACCCGCGCCATTTGCAGCGGCGTGACCTCCAGCGGCCCCTGTCCAATCGCCATTGAGATGGCATCCGAATATGACCAGGGCAGGCCGTAGTTGGTCAGCATCCAGGCCGGGTCGCCAATCGTGCCTTTCGCTTCGGGAATATCCGTCAATCCGGTGTAGACGCCTAGCCCCATGCGGCGGGCATAGGAGGGCAGCAAATTCGGGTCTCTGGCGTTGAGTTTGAAGCCTGTCGTATAGAAGAATGGATTGCAGCTTTGCATGAGCGCGGTTTCCACCGTCACCGTCCCATGCCCGCCCGCCAGCCAGTCATAGCGCGTGTCATCCTGATACTGCCAGATGCCCGTACACACATATTTTTCCTCGCGTGTCATAACGCCCGAATCGATCACGGCTGTGGCATCAATGACCTTCATCGTAGAGCCTGACGGATACAGCGCCTGCACAGGCCGATTGAGCAGGGGCAGGCGCGTGTCTTTGGCGATGTCTTCCTGGGTGGCGCGGGCGACAGACGGTTCAAGCATGGGGAAGGGCGTATAGGCGTTGCCGTTGTAAGTGGGATAGCTGACCATCGCCAGAATCTCGCCCGTCTTGATGTTCATGACGATGGCCGACGCGCCTTTGGACGTTTGCGCCCAACTCGCGCTGGCTCCCACATAGGCTTCGCCGATGCTCCGCAGCACATACTCTTGCAGCTTGGAATCAATCGTCAGCCACAGACTCTCTGGAATCTGCGATGAGCGTTCGGCCAGCACACGGATGCGCTGACCGTCCGGCGCGACCAGCATGAGACGTCCGCCGGGTTTGCCGCGCAGGGTTTCATCCCAGCTCTGCTCAATGCCGCTTTTGCCGACGATGGTCTCCTGATTGAAGCCGGCTTTTTCCAGCGCGTCGATTTGATCTTTTTCAGGGTAGCCGACTGTGCCGAGAATCTGCGGCATGAGCGACCCAAACCCGGCAATGTAGCGGCGCACGGGCCGCTGCGCGAAGGTCGCGGCACAGTCGCGTTCCAGATCGGCATGGCGGCGATCATACGTGACGGTATCAATCGAGCCGACATCCGTCACCCAATTGTTGCCTGCCTGATTGAGAATCGCTTGGATGACCTCAATCGGGCGACCCGTCGCTGAGACGGTGGTGGTGATACAGGTGGCAAGATCAGTCGGGATTTTGTCTTTGATGATATTCACGCGCACCCAGATGCCATTTTGATCGGCCAGCGGGATGCCGTTGCGATCATAGATATTGGCCCGCAGCGGTTCGCCCGACTCAAATTTGAGTGCAGCCCCATTGCCCATCTCTGGGAAGACATCGCCCACCGACCATGCCACGCGCCACGCATTGGCATGTCCATCGAGGATGAGATTGAGCGTGCGGTTGGAGTCGGTAAAATCACCGAGCAGATTGGTCTGGAAGGTGACGTCATACACCATCTGCAAGACGCGATCTCCCTGCCGCCCCAATGTGAGAATCTTGGCGCTGAGGGCCGCCATCGTCATCTCGTTCTGCGCGTCGTTGTACACCTGCTTGAAGGCATCCAACGATATCGCTTCCTGCGTATCGAAGCTGATGAGGCGGTACATGCCGTCAAAATCCTGGCGCTGCCATGCATCCAGGAACAGGACTGCTGTGCGCTGTCCGGCTTCAATATCAATTGGCGCAGTGGCAGAGGCGGCCAATGTGGGCAGCACGCTTAAATTGGCGGGATCGTTGGGCGCACACGCCACCAACATGAGCATCAGGACAATGACGAGGAGAGATGGTATCCGCCGCACGGCTTAAGCCTCATAGAAGTCGATATGACTTAAGCGTGCAACAAAATACAGCGCTCGTCAAATGCAAACCCGCCAGAGATGACCCATCAGGCCCAAGCAACCAAAAATAAACTCTTTTCAATCGGAATGAAAATCATCCGCCAAAACCGCTATAATCAATGTCCATCCATATCCGAGGATAAGAGACCGTTATGCGTGCCATTACACGGCTCGAACTTGATAATCTACTGATTGAAGCCAAAAAACTGCCGCGCAAACGCACCATTCTGCGCCTGCATGAGCATCATGAGCCTGTTCAGCGCATGGTCAATGCCATCCAGCCGGGCAGCTATCTCCCACCGCACAAGCACGAAAACCCCGATAAGCTCGAGCTGTTTACGGTGCTGATTGGTCAGGTGTCGATCATCCAATTCAATGATCTGGGCGAAATTGTCGAGGTGCAAACCATGAGCGAGAACAGCCCAACGCGCATGGTCGAGATTGCGCCGCGTCTGTATCACACGGTGATCGCGCATGAACCCTCGGCGCTGCTGGAAATCATCGAAGGCCCGTATGATGTGGAGACGCACAAAAAAGTCGCATCCTGGGCACCGCGTGAAGAAAATCCCCGCGCCCGCGATTATGTGCTGTATCTGGCCTCGATTGTGGACAATTGGAAGCCGCGTGTGTAGTTCGGGTTGATCTCCTTCACCCCAACCCCTCTCCCACTGTGCGGTAGAGGGGCTTTTTCTCCTTCGCGTTCCCTGTGAGAGAGAAAGGCGTAGTGAGGCCACACAAGCATTTTGTTTGGCGGAAGCAAAACGCCCCGTGTTTTACACGGGGCGTTTGTGTAGGTCTGATGGTCGAATTATTCGTGCGTTTCGGCGTGCAGTGCCGCCTTGATGCGGCGGGCTGCCTCCTGCGCTTGATTGAGCAGGGTATTCTTGCGGGCCTGTTCGATCAGTTCGTGTTCGCGCTGGCGATGCAAAATCAATGTGGTGTATTCGAGTCCTGTGCCGTTCATGTGTTTCCTCTAGTGCTTGCGGACATACCATACCCTCAGTATAAGGGCATTTGGGCATATTGGACATATCCGTCACCACAACTCTCTGTTTATTTTACACAATCTTAATCTGTATTGCGTTTCTCTATGCAGGCGATTGACAGCGCCAATACCTGTCTTTTATCGAACAAATGTTTAGTTTTCCATGTGTGACAAGATGAATCAAAAAGGGCATCACCAATGTCATGCCCTTTTTGGCGGATATAATTGTGACGCTTATCCCTGAACTGGCAGCAGCACAAAACGCCCATAGGCCACGAACAGCGCCAGCAGCAGCAGGACAGCATTGCCGCCAATATTGGAGTATTCACTGCGACGAGCGTGGGTGATCATCGCGCCAATCATGGTCAGGATCAGGCCGACAGCTGCCAGCGGCGTGAGGATCGGCAGAATATTCGTCAGCATGGGGAGAATTAGACCGATCCCTGCCAGGACTTCAAGGATGCCAATGATGCGTATCTGCATCGGCGAAAAATCTTTGACCCATCCGCCCATTCTCTCAGCGAGTTTTTCGATGGGTTGAGAGGCTTTCATAAATCCAGCCATCAAAAAGAGCAGGGCGAGCAGGATTTGCACGATCCACAAAGCGATATTCACGATTTTTCTTCACCTGTTGTCTGAACGTCACATGCTGTTTAGGAACAGGAGTTAAATAACACAAGCATTTGTTTGATTTGATACGCTGGACTACAGAAGTAGATGCAGAAGTTATTCGATACTCAATCCTTAGAATGATAAGGAGAACTATAAAATCATTCAACCAACAATATTGCTGTTATGTCGCTTAACCAACAAAAGGTGAAAGATGTCGCTTAAAGACGCTTCACCACTCGGACGGCTACAGCTATTAGAAAGGAGGTACGCCTTTCCCCACCGGGTTAAAACCCGGTGTCCCCAGGCGAACATTTTATGGTTGATTTTGGGCAAAAACGAGGACACGGCGTGCCGTGTCCCTACAAAATCGCTCGTCGTGATCCGTAGGGGCAGGATACATCCTGCCCACGTTGAATTCTCTACAAATCATCAGGGCGCGATATATCGCGCCCCTACAACGGCCTTTGTCGCATGGATAGGTGAATGATTACTTTTGTTGCCGCATACACACTCTACAAGGGGCAAGGAGGAGCAGGACGGCGCAGAAAGCCCCTCTACCCTTGTGAGAGAGGGGTTGGTGAGGGGTACATAGCGCCCCACGAGACGATCATTCCTTGCCCGACACGGGCCGAAGCACCCGCGCCGGATTGCCCGCCGCAATCACGCCGGGTGGCACATCGCGGCTGACGACGCTGCCCGCGCCGATCACGCTGCCTGCCCCAATCGTCACGCCCTTGAGAATCAGCACCTGCATCCCAATGAACACATCATCGCCAATCGTCACCGGGGCGCTGCGGCCTGCGGTGGGATGTGTCTGGCGCTCAATCGGATCGAGCGGGTGAAAATCCGTATCGGTGATGAGGCTGTTGGCCCCCATCAGCACGCGCTGGCCGATGCTGATACGGTCTTCGCACACAATCGCGCCGCCCGTCATGCCAAAATCATCGCCAATGTGCAGAGCGGCGTGGGCGCTGCGTGTGCTCAAGATGCAGGCGTGGGTGGGGCCGAGCGGATTGCTGCGAACGCTAGAGCGCAAATTGGCCCGCGCCCCGATGATGAGCCGACTCTGACGATGTTTCTGCCACAGCGGGAGGCCGTAGAAGCGCCAGCCTGCGCCGATCTCGATGCCTGAGCCGCGCAGACTGAGCCACGCCAGCGGCAGCAGCAGCAGGCGCTCGATTTCATTGCGGGCCTTCCAGGGCGTGGCCCAGGCATCGCGCAGGGTGGGAGAGGGAGAGACGGGCATAGAAAAGCATTTCTGTAGGGGCGCAGCGTGCTGCGCCCATGATCGAGATTATTGTTTTGGGCGCAGCGTGCTGCGCCCCTACACAAAAATAATTGATGCTAGAAATGTCTTAGAGACCGTTTGATAATGTAAAATGTTATGCATGATTCGTGTAGGGACAGGGCCTGCCCTGTCCATTTTCACGCGATGAACGGACAGGGCAGGCTAGAAATGTCTTAGAGGCCGTTTGATAATGTAAAATGTTATGCATGATTCGTGTAGGGACAGGGCCTGCCCTGTCCATTTTCACGCGATGAACGGACAGGGCAGGCCCTGTCCCTACGCCAAGATACATTTTGTTTGTAACGAATGGCATTATCAAACGGCTTCTTATTCATCCCCGAACGGCCAGGGCGCAAGCAGCGGCGACAGACGCACCGCCCCCTCCCGAATCAACTGCTGGTTGCCGCTGTAAGGCAGATCCACCGCGTAGACGGGCCGCCCCTGGGCGAAGGCCGCCCGCGCCGCATACATCGCGCCGCCATCGAGTTCGGTCTGCACCACGATCACGGTGCGGCTGAGACCGCTGATGATGCGATTACGCGCCACCAACTGCGAACTGCTCACATCAGCGCGGGGCAGGACTTCGCTCAAGAGCAGGCCGTGTGTTGTGACCTGCTGCGCCAATGCGCGATTCAAGACCGGATAGACATTCAGGACGCCGCTGCCCATTACGGCCACTGTGCGCCTGCGTGCTGCCGACAGCGCCCCCAGATGCGCCGCCGTATCAACACCGAGCGCCAAACCGCTGATGATGGTTGATCCCTCGGAGGCCAGCCGCAGCGCCAGCCCCTGCGTGAGCGCGTGCAAATGCTGTTCAGGGCTGCGCGTCCCCACAATCGCCACTGTCTTTGTCCACAGCGCGAGATGGGGTTTGCCCAGTGCGAACAGCACCGGCGGGGCATCCTCCACATCAAGCAGCGGCGTGGGATAGGCGGGATGATCCGGCGTGAGAAGCGTGACGCCCTGACGCGCCCAGGCATGGAATTGCGTTTGCAGTGCCTCCAGATTAATTGCGGCGATGCGCTGCGCGGTCACACTGCCCACGCCGTGTACCTGTTTCAGTTGGGCGGGCGAGGCGTCTAGAACGGCCTGTGCGCTGCCAAAATGCGCCACCAGCGCTCGCAGGGTCTTTACACCGATATGAGGCTGCAAGGCGAGGGCTGTCCAAGCGTCCATAGAGCTAATCTTGTTGATAGTATTCGATCAGGGAGAGGAGCATGGCATTGATGAAGGTGTTGACCTGTCGCAGCAGGGTTGCCCAATCGGAGGCGCTGCGCGGCTGTGTCAGTTCTGTCCAGGTCAGGACGGCGTTGACCACAAAATCGCTGAAATAGAAGAAGCCGCGTGTGGCCTGCGGCAGCGTGAGATTGTCGCCGCTGAGGACGCGAGCATACGCCTGTCCCAGATGGATCGCCTCGCTGAGGCCGGAATCGGGTGCGCCGCTGCTGAGATAGCGGCGAATGGCGTCCAGCACCTGTCGTCCGGTCTGGCGCAGCGCCTCATGATTTTGCGGGCTGATGGCCGTGTACCATGTTGCACCGATCAGATGGCCTTCGCCCACCTGCATCCGCGCACTGCCGAGGGCGTTTTGCAGGATGACCTGCACTTCAATCGGCTGCAAATCGGGCTGGGTATGGGCATAGCGCACGAGCGCCTCTTTGCTGAAGCGCCGATGTTTGCCAGCGGTGCGGCGCGAGGGAATCTTGCCTTCATCGGCCCAGTTGCGGACGGTGGCCGGATGCACACCAAGCAGCTCCGCCGCTTCGCTTAAACTCAGCCAGTCTGTTGTCTCGTGTTTGGTCATGAAGCTCAGATTCTATACGTGACGTTATATGTCTCACTATTGTAGCGCGAGAGGGAGAAAAACGCAGGCGAGAGTTGCGGGTTGGCACAGCGGCAAAAAGAAGACGATAGAGGTGATGGGCGCGTCGGCAGACCGATGAAAGCTTAAAACGAGACGCGCCGGACTCGCATTAGATACGCTTGACAGCGGCTTCAAGGCATTCTGCGCCCTGCGGCCCGACCACCAGACTATAGCGGATGCCTGCCGGGACGATCAGGCGATCACCCGTCTTGAGCGTATAGCGATGATTTTCATCCGGGAGGTTGACTTCAACGGAACCAGCGACGATGTAGACGATGCGATGGAAATTATTGCTCGTTGTCGGGAACTGCTTGTTGGGTGTGCCGTTCCAAGCGTAGGCCCGCATCCCTTCTTTTTCCATCATACGTGTAATCAGGGATGTGGTGGGATGTTGGCTGCCCTGCCACCGTGTGACTTCCGCACCAGTAATTTTGATCATCACGTTCTTAACTCCTTCGATTTTGACGATGATAAGGCCGCGTTTGCTAGTACGCTAGTCCTTATTGCGAATTTCCTCACATGTATCAGATTGTATGAGGAAATCCTGATTTGTAAAGCGGCTGAAACGGTTATAATTTCGTTTATAAATTTTATCCATCACTCATTTTGTGCGATGAGCGATTTTTCCAGCAGCCAGCTCGGTTCACGCACACGCCGTGTGATGCCCTGGTGATCGACATAATCCCAATCGCTGGTCTCTTGGTCGAAGATGGTGTAGCCGTAGCGTTCATACAGGCGCAGCGCCCCGTTGTTGTTCTTGGCGACGGCAATCGTGGCAAACCTGAAATGCCGCGAGATGAGAATCTCCTCAGCGGCTTCGATCAAGCGCGAGCCGATGCCACCGCCGCGAAACATCTCCATGACTGCGAATGAGTACAGATAGGCCCGCCGCCGCCCATCGGCAATCAGATGATTGCGGCTGTTGAGCAGGATGAACAAGCGCCCGATGGGGAAGCCGTTGCAGTCGGCAATCAGCATTTCGCGCTTGCCCTGATGATATTCATCGTAAGAGCGGCGGAAGAGATTGCGAAAATGCAAATACGATCCAAACCATTCCAGTTTGGGCAGATCATCGGCCTGGACGGAGCGAATGGTGATGGGCAGTGTGAGTTGAAAGATGTTGAGCTGTTCGGTCATGGTGTTCTTGGGCGAGTGGGTTAGAGTTCGGTTGGCATATCCTGCGTACTATAGCGCGGATTAAGAGGCCGTTCTATACTTTCTCCCAAGTCACGCACCAACAGGGAGGGACAACTTGGCGCGTATCGCCGTATATCCTGCTTCGCTCGATCCGATTCACCTCGGTCACATTGATATTGCTGTCCGTGCGGCCAATATCTTCGATCATGTGATTGTGGCCGTGTACGTCACCCCCAAGAAGAATGTGCTGTTCACGGTGGAGGAACGGGTGGCACTCGCGGAAAAATGCTTTGAAGGTTATAACAATATCGAAGTCGCCTCGTTTGCGGGCCTGACAGTGAGTTATGTGCAGCAGGTGGGCGCAATGGCGATTGTGCGCGGGCTGCGCGTGTTTGGCGATTTTGAGTTTGAGTTCCGCATGGGCATGGCGAATAAAAAATTGGCTCCCAACATCGAGACGGTTGCCATCCTTGCGGATGAGAAATTCATGCATATCAGCAGCAGCACCGTGCGCGAGATTGCCGAGTTGGGCGGCAACGTTACGTCGATGGTTCCGTCGCATGTGGCACAAGCGCTGATGGAACGCTATGGTACGATGTCAGGCTGAGTTTTAATCACATTAAATGCTGTAACCCTGAGATCAGGGCTATAAATGCTGAAAGGGGATGTTCTGTGGATATTCAACATTTAGTGGATCGCTTGGAAGACCTGATTGACGAGGGGCGGCATCTCTTCGGCACAAAATACACCATGATCGACGAAGAACGCGCCCTGGAAATTATTGACCAAATGCGGATTTCCATCCCGGAAGAGATCGAAAAATCCGCCCGCATTATGCAGCAGCGCGAACGTATCCTGTCCGAGGCGCACGAAGAAGCGGCCCGCATCGTCCAGCAGAATCGCATCAAGGCCGAGGCCATGATGGACGAAGATTCGCGTGTGACAGCAGCGCTGGCCCGCGCCGAATCGATCAAAGAGCAGGCCCGTCAGGAAGCACAGCGCATCACCAACGAGGCCGATCAGTATGTGCTCGATCAGCTCAAGCGCCTGGAAGGACTGCTCACACGCAACCTGACCGAGGTGCGTAACGGCCTTCACGTCATGACGGAAGCGCCTGCCGCCACGCTCACACCAAGCATCAATCAGCCCGTGCATATTCCCGCCCATGCCGAGCGCGAGATGGTCGAAATCGAAGACGAATATTATCAGGCCGGACAGTAGGGCGAAATCGCCTTTTTCCCACCTCCCCATACATCCCTTTTCAGGCATGGTCGCAAGCGCGAATCGTGCCTTTGTGCATTTTAGAGATAAGCCCTCACCCCCGGCCCCTCTCCCACTGCGTGGCTAGAGGGGAGCAGGACAGGATTACAACCCCTCCCTGGCCCTCCCCACTCCGTAGGGAGGGAAAAAGCCCCTCCTTGCGAAGCGGGGAGGGGTTGGGGAGGGGTTGTTGTCCCTACGGAGTGGGGAGGGCCAGGGAGGGGTTCTACACATATTGGAGAGCTTTTATGGACGATTTATCCGATGCAAAACCTATTGTGGACACGTTTATGCTCTGGGGCGGCATGATCGGCGGCATCACGGGCCTGATCTTCCACCTTTTCTATCCGATTGCCCTGTGTACGCTGTGCGGCCTGTCGATCAATGTGGCGATTGGCGTGCTGCTTGGGCGACTCAATGCGTCTGGATATCTCCGCGTTATCGATCATTTTGCAGGAGCGGACGCGGCGCAGCTTGAGCGCTCGATTCGCATGACCGCTATCACGATCACCTTTCCGATCAGCCTGGGCCTCTATTTTTTGACGCTGCTGCCGTATGGCCTGGGTTTATCACATCCCCTGTTGACGATTTTCTTCTGGGCGGCGCTGCTGGCCGCTGCTGCCACAGGCATCGCTGTGTGGGGCTGCCGCTGCATGGTGCTCTATCCCACCAAACGATTATGATCCCCTGACCTTCTTTTGCATATCAGCCCTATTTCTCGGTATTCTCTGCGTAATCTGAGGAGGCGATGCCATGCGGTTGATGTATCTCACGGGCGGTGTGATGGCGGGCCTGCTGCTGGCAGCGGGCGTGGTTGGCGTCTCATCGTTTTTGTGGCTGGCTCTGCTCACGATCAGCATTATGCTGCTGTATTTTGGCGGGCGCTCCTGGCTGCCCCTGGGCCTGTTTATGCTCGGCGTGGCGCTGGCGGGCTACCGCTGGTTGGCTGTGCCGCAAACGGCGGATATTCAGCGCTATCTGGGGCGCGGCACGCAAATTGAGGGCGTCATCAGCGACGAACCCAAGCTGACAGACACCTCCGTCCAATTCCGCCTTGAGACGCAAACCATCTTCGTTGAATCGCAGACCCTGCCAACCAATGGCGCAGTGCTGGTGAAGGCCCCGCGCACCTCGCTCGTGCAGTATGGCGATCATGTGCGCGTCACGGGCCTGCTCGTCACCCCCGCGCAAATTGACACCTTCAACTATGCCGATTATCTGGCGCGCACAGGCTTGTACGGCCTGCTGCAAAACAGCATCGTTGAGGTCATCGACAGGCAACCGCCCGCGCCGCTGATGGCCGCGCTCCTGAGCTTCAAGCAGGGGACGCAGGCGCGTTTGTCGCAATCGCTGCCCGAACCCGCCGCCGGACTCCTCAATGGCATCCTCACGGGCAGCGAGCAAAATATCTCGCCCGATCTCGCCAATGCCTTCGCCCGCACTGGCGCGGCGCACATCATCGCCATCAGCGGCTTCAATATGGCCCTGCTGAGTGGGCTGATCATGCGCCTGTTTCCGCCGATTGTGGGCAAGCGGGTTGCAGCCCTCCTGGGCATCCTGATTTTGCTCGTGTATACGCTGTTTGTAGGGGCAGGCACAGGCGTCATACGCGCCGCCCTGATGTGCAGCCTGCTGATCGTCGCGCCGCTGCTCAAGCGTGAGACCTTCGTGCCGGCTTCGCTATGTGGGGCGGCCTTGCTCATGCTGCTGCTCAATCCCTTTATCCTGTGGGATATCAGCTTTCAATTGAGTTTTGGCGCGGTGATGGGGCTGGCACTGTTTGGCACGCCGTTCGCGCACGGCTGGCGAGGGCTGTTAGAGCGCCTGCTGCCGCCGAGTCTGGCCCGCATCGCAGACAGCTTCACGGGCGAGGCGATTCCGGTGTCGCTGGCGGCGCAAATCTTCACCCTGCCGCTGATCGTGCTGTATTTTCAGCGCTTTTCGCTCGTGGCCCTCATCGTGAATCTGCTCGTGCTGCCATTCCAGCCGATGATCATCTATCTCGGCCTGTCGGCGGCGCTGCTGCTGTGGGTGATTCCGTCGCTGGCGCAGGCGCTGCTGTGGTTTGTGTTTGTGCTGCTCATGCTCACAATTGGCGTGGTGCGAGGCGGGGCGCGGTTGCCGTTTGCGGATGTGCCGTTGTATATCGATCCGCTTTTGCTGGTGCTTGGGGTAGGACTTATCGGAGGAGGGGCAATGGTGCAGGCGGTGCGGCCCGATGTGATGAAGCGGTTGACGACATTTGTTCGCAGTCGGCCCGTGTGGATGACGGCGGTGACGGGCGGCCTGTGTGTGGCGCTGCTGCTGTTTGCGATTGGCCTCAGCCGTGCCGATGGACGGCTGCATGTGTGGTTTCTGGCGCAGGGCCACAGTCCCGCCGTGCTGATTCAGACGCCCAACGGGGCCAAGATTCTGGTGGATGGTGGGCGCTATCCGTCGCGTCTGCTCACGGCGTTGGGCGATCATCTGCCGTTTTATGATCGGCATATCGATATGCTCATCATGACGCAGCCTGACCCATTTGATATCGGGGCGCTACCCGCTGTGCTGGAGCGCTACAGCGTCGGCACAGCCATCAGCAACGGCCAGCCGCAGCAGGATGAGGCAGTCCAGGCGTTCATTGCGGCCCTGGGCGAAACGCCGCGTGTCGATGCAAAGGCGGGCTATCAGATGGCGACCAGCGATGGCGTCACGATTGCGATTCTCAATCCGACGCAGCGCCCGGCCCTGGGCGACAGCCTGGACGAAAACGGCCTGATTCTGCGCGTGACATACGGCCATATCTCATTTCTGCTCACGGGCGATGCCAGCCCCGATACGCTCATGCAGGTGGGCGCGACCTATGATCTCACCTCGACGGTCTTATCGCTGCCGCAGCATGGCGCGGCCCGCAGTCTCACACCGGATCTGTTGGCACTGGTGCAGCCCTCGCTGGCTGTGCTGCAAAGTGATCCCGCCAACCTGCGCGGCGACCCTAACGAGTCTATCTTAAGGCTAGTAGAGGAACGGGGCATCCCGCTTTTGCGTACTGATTTGAGGGGTACAATGCACCTATACAGTGATGGAGACCACCTCTGGTCTCTGGAGGAATGAAGATGGTCGACGAAACGCCCGATACACCGACTCCCGAAACGGAGACTGACGACGCCCAGGCGGAAGAGCGTGCCATTCCCCGTCTGAGCACACCGACTGAGCCTCAACGTGAGCCGACGCCCTCGCATTCTGCGCTTGAGAAAAGTGATCCCGCGCCGAGCATGTCTGATCCAGCCGTTCCCGAACCCAAGCCTGAGAAGAGCGTGACCAACGAAGCGCCCACGCCCTCGCATTCGCCGCTTGAGGCGAGTGATCCCGCGCCCATCCTGACTGACCCGATCCACCGCGATAAAGAGGCGACGGGAGAAATGCGGGCTGTCAAGCCCACACTGCCTGAGACGCTGGAAGATGATCCGCCCGTGATCATCGATGCGCCAAAAGATGCAGCCCACTCTGCGTCTGAGACAGCACCGTCGCCCGCTAAGATCATCGCCAACGCGCAGGAAAAAGCCGCCGAGATCGTGGAAGATCGCGTGAACCAGAGCGGCAGCGTGCGTCAGGCCAAAAATGCCCGCTATCAAGCCATCCAGGAGACGAAGGCCACCAATGCCGCGTTTGAAAAGGCGGCAGATGAGGTCGGATCATTTGTCGATAAGCTGGAAGGCAATCTGGGCGTCATGGATTTCCTGCTCGATAAAGAGCTGACCGACCCCGTTGAGCAGGCGCTACAGGCCAGTCCCTCATCCGCCGCGAATACGCCCGCCACTGCCACGACTCCCGATCAAGAGTCGCCGGAGTGGAAGCGGCAGGCCGCAGAGCTGTATGAGCAGAAGCGCCAGCAGGAGCAGGCGCTGATTGAGGGCCGCCGCGCCAGCACTGAAGCCCTGATTCAACAGCGCGGCTCCAATGATGAGCAGCTTAAAGCGGGGCGCGAAGCTCTGGAGGCGCGTTTGCGCGAGGAGCGAGCCGCCAGTGAAGCCCGCATGAAGGCAGATCGTGAGGCGATTGAGGCCAAGCGCCACGCCGATCAGGAACGACTGCGGGCCGAACGGATTGCGATGGATGCCCGCCTGAAAGAGGAGCGCGATGCCAGAGACGCCGAGCGCCGCGCCAGCAAAAAATTAGGGCGCGACGATTAAAGGTTGGTTTTGCGGTGGGCGACCTATGGGTCGCCCCCTATGCACCAACTTAAGCCAATCCATCTTTTAAGGACATTGCTCGCCGCGTTGTCGGAGGCTAAAGCCGTCCGCCTACAGCGACAAAGCCCCATGAATGGGGCTACAAACGCGCCTGCGTCCGCGCCATGAGCCCCGTTTACGGGGCTTCTGGACTTTGGCTCTTTGACAAATGCTCTTTGAGCCTGCCATACTCATAGGAGAGCCAAGCAGCACTAAATGACTTGGCTCGATCAGCGGAAATGGAATTGGCCCTGAGACATCGTACATTTGAGCTAAAAGACTCTCAAAACCTATCAGCCTTTTCTTCCATCCGCTGACTTTAATGCCAGTTACTCGGTAAC
>DAOTUR010000832.1:0-13810 GCA_034436915.1 Anaerolineae bacterium | reverse complement strand
GGGCGGCCTCGGCTGCAATGGCGTCGGTCTCGGCAACGACAACGGCCACGCAGTCCATATAGCCGCGCACGACATCCGTCCCCGGCTTGCTGCTGCCCGGCCCACACATCACGGGCTGATCTTTCATGACGAGGCCGTACTCATTCACCGGGATATCCTGCGACGTATACACCGCCACGACGCCTATCAGCGCACGCGCCGCACTCGTATCGACGCCGCGCACACGGGCATGAGCGCGATCACTGAAACGCATCTTGAGCCAAAGCTGCCCCTCCATATCAATATCGCCCGGATAGGCCGCCTCACCCGTCACCTTGCTCGGCGCATCAATGCGGCGAATCGACTGCCCAATCACAACAGTTTTGTCATCAGCCATGTTTTTAGTCCTGTCAGGGAGGGGCAGCGCTTCGCAAGCGTGCCAGACTCAGTTATTTTAGGTTGTTATAAGCTTGCAACGGTCTGCCGCTTCCGCAGCCGTTCGCCCTCGCGCTGGAAGATGCGGCGCAGGATGGTGATGGTCGTCGCGTAGGTCGCCTCGACCCCGATATAGGCCAGATTGCCCGCGCCCAGATTATGCCCGGACTTCATCGGCATATCGGAGGCATAATGCAAAAAGCCCACATCGAATGGTACGGTGTGCAAATTGACGATCTCATTCTCCGGGTGGCGGCGCGGGCGATACGCCTCATACACCGCTGAGAGGTACGGCCCACCCTCCATCTCAATATCGGTATAGCCTTCGCGGTAGAAGACGCTCATATAGCCGGGATTTTGCAGAAATGTTCCCAGGCACGTCACCGCTTTTTGATTGTCCAGGACGTTGCCCCGCGCCATATAGGGCCGCACATCACTCGCGCTGAAACAATTCTGGAACAAATAGGTATTCTGCGAATGCTCATCATGGATCACGCTCGGAATCATGACATCGCCAATGCGGGCGTTGAGCGTGGCGGCTTTGCCCATGACGTACACGCCCTTGAGCTGGCTGGTGCGCTCAGTAATACGACTGAGCATTTCATACGCTGCCATGCCCAGCGGGTAATCAATATTCAGGATCAGCGCATCGCTCTGGGGCAGATCATGCACCCCAAGATCGTGCGTCAGGCGCGTATCGAACCATTCCGGCTGAAGCTTGGTCAGATCAATCAACTGGGCTTCGATTTCAAAGCCGTGTTTGTTCAGCACCCGCGTGATGCCGACGCTGCGCTCTTCGGCCCGCACCTGCTCCACAGTCGCCTTGTTATCGGAGAGATATTTGCCCAACACATAGTAGAGAAAATTTTCATAGCCATGCGTCGTCTCGGCGGTCTGGCGTGTATCCTCATACTGTGTGAGGAGCGTCTCCTGTCCGGCATGAGTCATGTATTCGATCAGGCTCTCCTCGTAGCGGCGGGCGAAGCCTGTGAGCAGGTTCACCATCGAATGCGTATTGCTGGACACAAAATACAGTGGACGCTGGTCAATCGCAACGCCCGTATCGGCAACAGCTTTCTCCAAGTCTTCCCACCACGCCGCTGTCGCCCGCCGATAATCGGAAAACGACCCGGCCAGCATCCGCACGGAGAAATCTTTGCGGGTCGCCGCAATCAGCTTGAGCGTCTCGACAAAGCGGCCGCGCCAGACAATTTCCAGCCGCCGCAGATCATCCAGCGACATATGCAGCAGGCTCGCCAGCGTCTCCATGTCTTGCGGTGTCAGCACGCTGGTCGAGGTCAGGCCCGCGATGAAGGCCCGCGCCGCGCCGTTTTGCATCCATTGGTGGAGCTTGTTCCATTCCAATTGATAGGCGGTCAGCGTTGGCAGCAAGTCATCAATATCAGATCGACTCATGATATACACCGCCAGCGTTGTCTCGCCATCATAATGCAGGCGGCGGCGGCGGCCCGGTGCATAGGCCCGCTCCCATTTGGAGACATCGGGATAGCCCGCCTCGACGAAGGCGCGTTCCATCTGGCCCACCAGAATCTGCTCGATGTGCGTGATACAGGGCGGCAGGCGCAGCGCCCCATAGATCAAGGCCGAGACATCCGGCTGCTCATCGGCAGCGCCCACATGCAGCGACGAACTCATCGCAATATGGCTCTCAACCAGGGTTTCAATCGCAAACTGCCCGCTTGACCGCAGCAGCGAGTAATAAGTACGCATGTACAGTTGAATTTCTTCGCCACCTGTGCGCGGGACTGTTCGTTCCATCGGCTGCCATTGACCTCGTGAATATGCGTAAAGAGTCTTCTTCCTGAGAGTCGCAAGGGGCATGAGATCAGGAACGGTCTAGACCCGCTCTGCTCATGCCCCCTTTTGCATCCCTGTCTAAATCACAAGCATCTACTCTTTTTTATTTCGATTGGCCTGCTTCATGCGCTGTTTCATCTCGGCATTGCGGCGCTTGACGCGAAGCTGCTCTTCGAGTTTTTCTTTCTTTTCCTTGTCCATCGCCGCCTCAGTTACAGTGGCTTTGGGTTTGGCAGCGACCAGCGAATAGACCATATACAGAATCAGCATCAGCACCAAGAAGATGCCAAAAGCAACGGCAAACTGCACCGCACTCTGCTTCGGAAAATTGCTGATTTTAGAGCGGAGGAATATTGTGAGTGGGTCAGACAGAAGATATGAGACCGCCGCACCAAGCACAAGCAGAACCAGCCCGACGACAGGCGTCAGAATCTTTTGCCAGTTGTTGCCGGTGTTGACTTTCTTATCGCCACTACCGCCCATCCCTTGCTTTACTTCCATGATATCCTCTTTCTATTCGTGCGATGATGAAATGAGTTGGCTCGCCTGAATAAAGGCGTGTACGATTTTATAATAGCCCGTACAACGGCATAAATTCCCACTGATGCTCTGCTGAATCTGCGTCGTTGTCGGCTGTGGGCATTCTTCCAGCAGCTTCGCGCCCGCCATGAGGAAGCCAGGCGTGCAGTATCCACATTGTACCGCGCCTTCTTCAATAAACGCGGTTTGAATTGGATGAAGAGCTGCCTCCTGTTTTAACCCCTCAACCGTCACCAGCGATGCGCCATGAGCGCGCGGCGCAGGCACAAGACACGACATGACAGCCACCCCATCCAGGAAGACGGTGCAGGCTCCGCATTCCCCCTCGGCGCAGCCCTCTTTTGTGCCGGGCAAATGTGCGTCATCGCGCAGCCAGCGCAGCAGGCTTTTATCCTGGCCCGTCACAATGCTGACATGTCGCCCATTGATGGTTGTCTCAATCGGACTGCTGGCATCATGCGCCAGCAGGTGCGGCAGCGCATTGTCCGTGACCTGTGCGCCGCGTTCCCCCCACAGCAGCGGCGGATTTTGCGGATAATGTTTTGCGGTCTCGTGGCCTGCAATTGCCCGCAGCGCCCGCGCCACCAGCACCTTAACCATATCGCTGCGATAGACCGCCGGAGCACGCACATCATCAATCGGCTGCGGCACTGTCGCCGCGATACGAGCCACCTGCACAATCGTCTCCGGCGTGAGCGTTTGCCCAATCAGCGCCTGTTCCGCCTCAGCCACACGGATAATCGTGGGCGCAACACTGCCGAGCGTGATCGCCGCCTGGGTCACGGTATCGCCCGCAAAGGCCAGGACGACGGCGGTATTGACGACGGAGATCGCCTGGGCCTGACGCAAACCAAGCTTGATGAACATGCCGCGCTCGTGCGGGGCCAGCAGGGGAAATGAGATGCCGACGAGCATCTCATCAGGGCGCATAACGGTACGCCGAAAGCCCGTGTAAAAGTCTTTGAGCGGGATACAGCGTTCGCCCTCGACGGACGCCAGCGTGATCTCCGCGCCCAATGCCATGAGCGGCGTGATGGTATCGTTGGCAGGCGAGGCCGTGATGACATTGCCTGCAATTGTGGCGCGATTGCGAATTTGTGGTGCGCCGACCTCCCAGCACGCCTGTGCCAATGGCAGCGCCCGCTCAATCAGCAAACGGCTGGCGACAACATGATTATGATTCACGAGCGGGCCAAGCGTCACCGTCTCGCCGCGCTGCTGGATCTGATCCAGGCCCGGCACACGGGTGATATCGATCAGCACACGGACGCCGCGCCGCACACCGCGCTCCAATTCAAGCAGGAGATCTGTGCCGCCCGCCACGATGCGGGCCACGTCCTGATATTCAGCCAGCGCCTCTAACGCTTCTCCAAGTGTGCTCACACTGAGATATTTCTCCCACATCATGCGCTAAACCCCTATTCTTTGCACTCATCAACCAAATAAACCGCAAAATCTCTTGCCGTGCAAAGAATTTTTAACCAATACCTGTCAAGCCTGTCTATGTCTGCTGAAAAATGCCATTTTTGCAGAAGAGGACGCGGCCTTCATTGCCCATAATCGCGGATAGCCCGACGCGCTACTTCGTGATCAATGCGCTTGAGGACGAGATAGGCCATCTGCTGCGCGTCGGGATGATCCGGATCATGCAGCACATCGATCACCTCCGGCAGCAGCATGGGCGGGTACAGGCGGGCGGCCAGATGCACCAGCGCCCAGCCCGCATTGGAGCGCACGCCAAAATCCTCGTCATACATAGCCTGTATCAAGGCAGGCACGCCCTCCGGCGCACTCAGGATATCGAGCGTCCAGGCCGCCATCGCCCGCACCTCCTTGTCCCGATCTGTCTGCAAGATGATCATCACCCGCTGCACCAGTCGGTGATAGCGCAGTTTGCCCAGAGTAATCAGCGCCATGCGCCGTTCTTCCGCCGACGGACTGCTGAGAAGACGTTCGACCATATCCGGAAACTGCTGTGCCATAAACGTTACTCTTTGGGCCCGATGGGGTCGATCTCTAACACCATATACGGATTAATATTCAAAATCTGTGTATCGTGATACTGTGTGCGGACGGTTTTCCGCCGATCCCAGGTATGCACATGCCCATGAATCATGTAGCGCGGCTTGAACCACTGCATCAGGCGCAGAAAAGCATCAAAGCCCTGATGCGGGAAATCCTCAGCATCATGGATGCCTTTGGCGGGCGAATGTGTCACCAGCAGATCAACACCATGCCCTTTGACCATCTGATAATATTTGAGACGAATCGCCAGTTTGATGATAAAACTGTGCATCTCCATCTGGGTAAACTGTATTTCACCTCGGTTGTATTTGATAGAGCCTTCTATGCCGACCATCGTCAAACCTTCAAATTCGATGATCTGGTTGTGCAAATCAGTCCCGCCGGGTGGGGTGTCGTCATACATCTCATCGTGGTTGCCGCGCACATACAGCAGCGGCTTGCCCAGGATGGTGGAAATAAAATCCAGGTACGCTGAGGGCATATCGCCACAGCTTACAATGGCCTCAACATCATGGTAGCGACGACGCAAATTGGCCGCGTTTTCCAGGGGCTGCATCACCGTATCGCTCACACATAAAAGTTTCACCAGAACATCATTCCAAAAACGTGATATGGGCGTCTTTAAAAAGCCTCAGAGGATGAGGCCGCCTGTGCGTCCTCGTCCATCCAGCGCATCGGTTGGCCCGTCCCGCCGCGCCGCAGCATGGTGATCTCGGCCATGATGCTGAGGGCGATTTCTTTTGGCGTCTCGGCTTGCAATTCAAGGCCAATCGGCGCACGCACCCGTGCGAACTGCTCGGCTGTCAGACCGATCTCGCGCAAGGCTTTCATCGTCACGGCCCAGCGGCGGCGGCTGCCGATCAAACCGATGTATGAAGCGTCTGTTGCCACGAGCGCCGGGAGCAGCGTCACATCCACAGGCAGGCCGCGTGTGACCGCTGCAATATAGGTGTGGCGATCCACCGCCGCCGCCTGCGGCACATCTTTGGGCGCACACACAATATACTGAGCCAGCCCCGGCACATAGGCTTCACTGGCATACTCGGGCCGATCATCGCACAGCGCCACGCGGTAGCCCATCCACAGCCCCAATTCGGCTAAGGCTTTGCCCACATGCCCGCCGCCAATGATGAGCAGGCGCGGCGTCTGGCCGACAGGCTCGATGAAAATATGCGCTGTGCCGCCGCAGATGCCGGGGTCGCCCGCATCCAGGCTATTGAGCGTGTAGGTTTCCAGGCGCGTGTGTGTCGTCTGGATCACGCTCTGCGCGGCCTCGATCACCCGCGCTTCCATCGCGCCGCCGCCCACTGTGCCGACGATACGCCCATCGGCATACACGAGCATTTTGCTCCCGGCATGGCGCGGCATGGAACCACTGGTCTCTATGATGGTGGCAAGCGCCGCCCCTATGCCCTGCTGTTGGGCCTCCAGGAGGGCTTGATAGACCGGAGCCAGATCGTCAGCCGTCACCACGTTATCTCCACAGGGTCAAGGAATATACGTCCATCGTCGGCGGCTGCCATTGTGCCTGCTGTCGGCATCAAACGGGCGAATGTCCCTGGATCATACAGGCCAAACGCCACCCGATAGCGTCCATCAGGCACAGAACCGAGATTGACCGTAATTGTATCGCGCACAAAGCCAGGGAGCCAATTTCCAGCGGGCAGCGCATTGTGGCCGGGGCGCACATCGGCCTGTGCCACCTGTGCCGCATTCGGATCATCCAACGGGTAGACATGGACGAACAGACTGTCATCGCCACGCGCCCCATGCGGCGTATACCATGTGAGATCGAGCGTCAGCGTTGTCCCCTGGACATGCTGCTCCATCTGCACCAGTTGGATCGCACCGTCCTGAAACGTCACCAGCGGCGCAGTTGATGGAACGGAAGGCGCTGTATACATCCCCTGATAGATCAGATGATCGTAGGGCAAATAATCGCCTTCGCTGCTGTTGACCTTCGTCGTGATCGTCAGCGTGCTGCCTGTCACGAGCGCCGCCGGAATCAGCGTCGGCACATCGAGCCAGCGCCCGCGTTCGCGTGGCACAAAGCGCGTACCGACGAAGACATCATTGGCATACACGTTGTATTCAACGCGGCTCATGCCATTCACCCGCGTCACCAGAATCACATCCTGATTGGGCGTGACCGTCACCGTGAAGCTCTCGCCGCCACTGATGCGCCGTCCGCCATCGCGCAGCAAACAATCGCCCGCGCAGTCCAGATAAGTCGCTTCCAGCACATCCGTCGGATAGCCCTCGCCCGCTCTTACGCTGTTCCAGCGATAGGCGTGGGCCTTCTCCGACACAATATCGGCCACATTGACCTCATCGACCCGCTGAAAGCCCATCAAATACGGCAAAACGCTGGTTTGCAGCGTCTCACTGCGCCGCGCCTGGGCTGCATAATTCGGCTGATAGATGCCCTGGGTATCGGCAGCCAGCGCGACATTCGTATTCGGCTCGATGTTGGCCTTGAAGAAGGCCAGCGGCGGGCCGTAGAGACTCGTCTGCTCCAGCAGCGCGAGGCCGTAGCCGTGCCCCTTGCCATACGAGGCGATGTAATCGGGCTTTCTGGTCATCAAAAATTCGGCCACCGATCCCGGCCCATTGCGCCAGTAATCGGCGGCTCCCGGCGTCGTCAGCCCGACGATATCGAGCGTTGTGCGCCCGCCCATGTAGCGCATCATGCCCGTGTCATGCACGGCGACAACGGCAGCGGGGGGCGTATTCGCCGCCAACCAGCGCGCCATAGGCAGCGGCTGAGAAGCAACATAGCCGACGTTGTAGGCGTACAAAGTCAAAAATTGGCTGAAAATTCCAAGCGCGGGGAGAAGAATCACGATGGCATACAAAACAGCCCAGGCGATACTGTAGGGGCGCAATGCATTGCGCCCTCTTTGCTTGCGCCCTCTTTGCCCATTTTCATCCTGTGTGGGCGCAATATATCGCGCCCCTCCACCAACAAGAATAGTAATTCCCCACACTGCCGCTGGAATAAACAGAACCATAATCGGGATTTGATAGCGTTTGAAATGCCAGAAGGCTGTATCCAATGTGGACGCTGCGAGCGCAACAATCGCCCACCATCCCAGCACGAGCAGCGCGATCAATCGATTTTTCCATCGATGGGATTGTGTAGGGGCTTGGCGTGCCACGCCCTTATTTGTGATCAACATTCCAATCACGGCCAGCAGCGCCAGCGGCCCGATGAAAAACGGCAAATACGCCCCATTCTCGCCAACCCCGCTCAAAAATTCCTGCATCATGCGGACAAGATTTTCCAGAATGCGCCCGATGACGACGCCCGTATCATACGGCACCAGCCCGAACAGCGATTTGGATTGATTGCCCGATGCCACGCTCGAACCCGTCATGAGCCAATTCACGGCAGGCTGCACGCCCAACGCCAGAATCGGGATGAGCAGAATGAGCAGGCGGCGTTTAGGCACAGTGCGCCACAGCCGCGCCGCCATGAGCAAACTCGCCCATACCGCCATCACGCTGCCTTCGGGTCGAATCAGCGCGAGGAGCGTTGCAAAAATGATAAATCTCGTAGGGGCACGATATATCGTGCCCTCTTGTGCGGTGTCCATCTCCACAAAAAATACCAGCGTCCACAGCACGAGCGCACACATCACGCCCGTCTCCATGCCGCTCATGAAATGCCACGCCAATGATCCGGTGACTCCCAGAGTCAGCCCGCCCATCACACACAGCCAATAGGGAGCGTCAAAGGCGCGGCTCAGGCGATATACAGCGACCATCGATGCCAGCAGCGCCAGCGTTCCCACAATCATGGCCCACGCCCCTAGCGCGAGATCGTGAAAGCCGAGCACATAGCCCAGCGCGAGAATATAGGGATAGAGAAAGCTGGTCGCGCCGCTGGTGGCAGGCTGACCGGGGTTATAGACATAGGGATGGCCCAACGCCAACTGCCGCGCATATTGAAAATGGATATACACATCATCGAGCGGCATGAGCCACTCGCCCTGCCCCCCAACACGGCTGACGCTGGCATACAGCACAAACACGCCGCCCGCCACGAGGCAAAACAGCGTCCAAGCCAGCAGATTTTGACGGTTAGTCGTCAGGGTCATCTACAAATCCACGTTCGGCGTAAGCGCGTAAATCGAGATTGCCATCATAACGGCATTCTTCCGCCATCCAATCTGGCAGCGCATTGAGTGAGACAAGGGATTTTACGACACCTTCACGGCACAAAGCACATGGATTCGACTCGAACAGGCGAATGAGGCAGGGAGGAGCGTCAAGCGAGGGGTATTTTCTGAACAGTTCCTGGACCGAAAAGCCAAGATCATGAACCAGATAATCACCAAGGTCAAAATCAAACGACAAGGCAATTAAACCCCAATCTGTAGCCTCGAAATTGCTGGTCAGCAGTTCTAGTACCTGGAATATATACTGAGGGTCTGAGAGGCACTTTAATGCAAATGCGCGCACATCAGGATGATGTGTATGAGCAAAAATTCGGAGAATACTTCCATCCAGAGGCTGATTTTTTGACTGATATATCATTTCAAATAAACGACTTAAGTCATTAAGAGGGAATCCCTTGCTTTGAAATATAAAAGCAAAACACCAGCGCTGATCCCATGTGAGATCCAAAGTAATGAAATCAGTCGCAGCCTCTAAGAGATCAGTCTGGCTTGCTTGTTCACCCCACTTCTTAAACTGCTCAACAATATGGTTTGGTTGCCACCAGTTTTCTGTATCAGCCTTTTCTCGCAGTTCGGCATAAGAAAGCGTGGATGGAAATACAACTGTTTTATCAGTGGAAGGAGTAGGAATTATAGATTTGAGATATAGAGCATAGAGTGTATAGAGTGTGTCAATTGTCTCTCGCAATGCGGGAAGACTCACTGTAAGTGCATAAAGCGCTTTCTGTGTCTCCTCAACGCCTTTCTTTTCTTCAAGAACGTCAAGTGCTCGCGAAAAAGCATAGATATTTTCGTTGGTTATCTCAGGATAACGACCAGAGTCCAGCGGATCAAGCAAAAACAAAAATGCGGACGCACCATCAAGCTCTAAAAGCGGCTTCATAGCAAAGCCCTGTGGCTGATAAGGATCGTAATAAGCGCGGCACCAGGCATAAAGGGCCTGATGTGCCTGTTGATACCCCTTACGAGCATACGCAGCCAAAAGGTCAAATAGTTGGTAAAAATCATTTGTGACCTTTATTTGAGCGTGAAGTGCCTGTATTGCAGCCTCGCAAATTGCTTCTTCCTGACCTGATAATGTAATCAGATCCATCAGGTAATGGGAGCGCCCATTCTCCGCCTGGAAGCTCTCGTCTGTTACATCGGTTAAGGCCACATAACGAATCACCTCGCGGTAAGGCGCTGCATCATGCGTTTGCAGATACACAATCGCCTTACCACGACCTCGATTCAAGAGGCGTTCAAATTCATCTACAGTGAGGATTTGATCCACGTTAAGCGGAGTAGCCATTCGCAAACGTATCAATCATCAGCTTCACATCCGAGCCAAGCGGATACAGAATCGGGCAGGTTGCGCCGTTCTGCACGTACTCGCGCACCTTGCGCTTGACCTCATCGGGCGTGCCGCTGGCCGTGATCATCTGCACAACATCATCCGGCACCAGCTTCATCGCTTCCATCACCTGCTCTTCGGTGGCGGGCCATGTCAGCACCTGCCCAATTTCATCGAGCAGTTCCTGTTTGACGCCGCTGGCCTTGCCGATGTGCGGCTGCTGGCCGAGATACTGCGTCACCAGTTTGCGCGAGGCATCCAGCGCCTTCTTACGATCCATATCCAGCGAGCACACCACCAACTGCGGGCGATCAATGTTATAGACGCTGCGCCCCGTCAGCTTTGCGCCTGTCTCAAGCTGCTGCATGGCGGCTTCGTTGTATTTGGGCGAGACGAGATAATTCAGCACCACGCCATCAGCAATTTCGCCTGTGAGGGCCATCATCTGCGGGCCAGTTGCGCCAATGTAAATCGGCACATTGCGCGGCTCTTTGCGCCCATACACCACATCCAGCTCAATATCATCCAGATGCACAAATTCGCCCTGAAACGACACGCGCTCACGGTTGAGCAGACGCCGCACCACTTCGACGACTTCGCGCATCGCCAGCAGCGGCTTGGTACGATTGATGCCGACCTTTTTTGCCAGCGGGTCCCACCATGCGCCAATGCCGCAGATGATGCGATCCGGCGCGAGATCATCCAGCGTGAGGAAGGTGGCAGCGATGATAGCGGCGTTGCGCGTCCAGTTGTTGATCACACCAGAGCCGATTTTGATGCGCGACGTAGTGGCAGCAAAGGCGGCCATCGGCACAATCGCATCGCGGACGAGGCGGCTTTCGGCCTGCCACACCGCCTCAAAACCATGCGCTTCCGCATACTGCACATAGCGAATAGCATCTTGCAGCGGGTGAGCATCCTGCAAATAGAGAGCAACACGATCCGGCATAAAACAGCATCCTTTTCAAACGGTAGTTTGCAAATAAGGGATAAGTTTAACCTGTTTGGGCGCAACAGCCCAACGAGTCCTTCGTATTATGTGGTCAGGGGCAAAAAGGGCCGCAAATGCGACGCCTCATCCGCCTGCGCCATCACCCATTGGTTATACGCCTCAAGATCTGTCGGCTCATCAATATCCAGTTGCAGGCGCTCCGATTCATAAATCGTGACCTTTGCGCCCGCCGCCCGCGCCAGCATCACATGCTTGCGGAAACTCTCTTTGCCATAAGCATATTCAAACAGGCCGGGCGGACGCACGAACAGAGCGTTCGTCCCATCCTGATTGCGATCTGTGGCAATTACAACGGCCTCGCCCTCGCGTCCGCCATCGACCATCGCATTGATATCCTCGACCTGAATCAGCGGCAGATCGGCGGGCAGAATCAGCAGCGCATTTACGCGCCAGCTCTTGAGCACCTGGGTGGCCCGTTCCAGCGCAGGGTTCAGGTCGGATTGGCCGCCCTCCTGGATGGTCTTGGCTCCCAGATCGCGGGCAATGCCAATCGCCCGTGTGTCGCGGCTGATGACCAGCACCCCACTGATGCGATTGGAGGACAGCACCACCGAGAGAACCTGTCGAAACAACATCTCGGTCAGCGCCGCTCGTTGATCGGCAGAGAGAACCTTTTCCAAGCGGCTCTTGGCACGATTCAGCGGCTTCACCGGAATAATCGCCCATACTGTCATATGTCATATCCTAACCAATGGATGACCTCGCGGGCCAATGCTATTTTGCGCGTGTCATCTGGCATCATTGTATCAAATGCCACCGTGCGAAGGCCCTTAAGGTCTGGAAATGAATCCTGAATATCCGCAATGAAGGCCGTGAGCAGCCCTTCATAGTATGTGGCAACGCTCTCCGCCGTGACCTCAAGGCCAAGTTCCGCCATGATTTTCGCGGTGGGGCCTTTGATCGCCTGCCCGTTCACAATTGGCGTCACCGCGACACGGGCGACATCGCGGGCCAGCAGCGCATCGCGCATCCCCGGCACGGCCAGGATCGGCGCAATCGACAGCCAGGGATTGGAGGGGGCAATGATGATGGCATCGGCCTGGGCTATGGCCTGGGCCGCTTCGGGCGAGAGCGCGGCCAGCTCCGCGCCAACATGACGAATCGCCTTGACGGTGGGCTGCCAGCGGTGCTTGACAAAATACTCCTGGAACGCCAGCGCACCATGTTCAACGGTGTCAATCATGGTCGGGATCGGCGTATCGCTCATGGGCAGCACGCGCTGTGCCACGCCCATCCCCTGTGCCAGATACGCAATGATATCTGTCAGGCGCTGGCCCTGCTGCAAGCGCGAGGTGCGGATGAGATGGGTGGCAATATCTTTATCGCCCAGGCCAAACCAGGGCGACTCGCCCATGCTCCGCAGCGATTCGAGCATGATGCGCGTATCGCCCGCCACGCCCCAGCCGTTGACCGGATCAACACGGCCCGACAGCGTATACAGCAGCGTATCAATATCCGGGCAAATCCGCAGACCATAATAGGTCATATCATCGCCTGTATTGACGATGAAGGTGAGCGCTTCAGCGGGGAGAATGCGCGTGAGGCCCAGGGCCAGTTTTGCCCCGCCTACGCCCCCGATCAGAACAACAAAATGGTTTAGCGCCATAAGACTTTTGTCTCCAGAGGAGCGCGTTCGCTCGTGCGCGTTTGCGCGGGATAGCCCAATGTGATCAACCCCTGCGGCTGCCAATCCTCCGGCAGCGACAGCGCAGCGCGGACAACATCCGGGCAGAACAGCGGCGCACACATCCAGCACGCCCCCAGCCCCAATGCCGAGGCCGCCAGCAGCAGATTTTGCCCGGCCATCGCTGCACTTTGCACCGCCATATGATGCTCGGCATTCTGGCGGCGTGCATCGGTATAAATATCCATATCGCGCATGGAAAGACCCACCATAATCACCACCCGCGCACTCGTGATGCGATCATACGAGCGCTGCACATCCTGCTCAATAATCGCCTCCGGCACATGATCCGCCTGCAAATCATGGCGCAGCCGTGCGCCCATTGCCAGCGCCAGCCTCTCTTTGCCCTCAGCCGTTTCCACAATCGCAAAGCGCCAGGGCTGGCGGTTGTGCGCGGACGGGGCCTGCACAGCCGCCGTGAGAATCTGCTCAATCACATCTCGTGGGACAGGCGTATCACTGTAGCGACGGAGTGAGCGGCGTTGAAACAGAATCGCAAGACGTGGATCAGGTTCATAAGACATAGGAAATTTGAAAGACTCGCTAATGGGAAAGAGAAAAAGACTTCAAATGATTGGTGTTTTGATCATCAAACAGGGCGAGTCATGACTCGCCCCTACAAATACCGTGTAGGGGCGCAGCGTGCTGCGCCTGCGCCCAAAAGACCAATCTCATCATTTGTCTTTTAAAATCGTAACTACTCAGGCTGGTTTTTATGGTACAAATTAATTCATCGTCAATATACCAACCGTCAAATTAAACAGAATAGTTGAGAAATATCTCAACTTGGAAAAATCCCAACT
>DAOTUR010000831.1:0-2865 GCA_034436915.1 Anaerolineae bacterium | reverse complement strand
GCGGGAACCTATGTCGGACGTGTGGCCTGCCGCGCCACAGGAAGCTTTGATATTGTGACAGCGGCAGGCAAAGTGACGGCATCGCACAAACATCTCAAGACGCTTCACCACTCTGACGGCTATACCTACCAGAAAGGACAAGGCGCTCTCCCTCCCCCTGCCTAAAGGCAGGGGTATCCCGCGCCGATTCGATGACAAAAAAGCCCCTCCTTGCGAAGCGGGGAGGGGTTTGATCTCTCCTTGCGAAGCGGGATATGGTTTGAAGGATTATCCGTTCAGCACGCGGTCAAAAACTTCGGGCTTGCCGCGATACATCCAGGCTTCTGCGCCGCTGTCCAAGCACACGCGCACCCGTTCATACACCTCGCCCTCATAGGCATCGAAGCGAATCATCTCCTGCGGCGTCACCGTGAGCACAACGCCATGCACCCAGCCCTGGGCATCCGGCAGCGCAGTGGGATAGTTGAGGATGTTGTGGCTGCGATAGCCGCGCAAACGATCCGGCGTCCCCGTGATCGTGCGTCCAATTAGATGCATCTGAATGTCAGGGTCTTTCAACGTGCCGTAGACGAACAAAGCGTCCTGCATGGTTAGAGTCCTTCGTGGCGATTCTGCTGTGTGCCATCAAGAAAGCCGGAGAGAAATTTCATCACGTCCAGGGCGCTCTCCGGCGGCTGATCGCCGCTCATCAGAGCACGATCCAGCGAATCATCGCGGCTGAGGAGCGTGGGCTTGGAGCGATTTTCAGCCAGAGAGGTGATGACATGCGCCAGCGTTTTGAGATCCGTCGCCAGAACCTGCCGCACATCCGGCGCGAGTTCATCTGAGCGTGACATCAAAAACGTCTTGAGCATAGCGGAATCGACAGCCACCGACGATTTATCATCCGGGTCAAAGCCATCGGCCAGCGCTTGCAGCACGCGGCAGGCGGTATTGACCTCACGGGCAAATTCTTCCAGGCTGCGCTGGCCGATGACGCGGCGCACGGCCAGAGCGGTCTGCAAAATGCCGCGCACCTCATCCTCAAGGCCGGGGATGCGTTTGCTATCCAGGATTTTTTCCAGCTTTTGCAGTTGGGCTGCCGACTGCTGACGGGCATAGTTGCGCCACCAGCCGAGCAAAATCGTGCGGGCCATCGGACTCCAGGCCGTCAGTTTGCGGAGTTTCACCAACCCTTCGATCAGGCCGGCTTCCGTCGGCATCTCCTCATAATCGTGCAGCATCCGCTTGAGCGCGACTTTCATCATCGTCTCAGAGCGGCTTTCCGTCGCCATCTCAAGCAGGCGCATCATCCAGGACGCCTCCACCGGAATCTCGGCATGTTGATACAGCAGGCGGGCGAAGGGATCGGCCAGCCCTTCCGCGTGCGGCAGAACGGTACTCTGGATCAGATCGCCATACATCTCGGCGACCTGGGCATAGCTCAGGATGCCATCGCTGATGAGAGTATTGCCCAGGGCGGTAATTTCTTCGACGGTGCGCCCGCTTTGTTCCAAGGCGGCGGTCAGGGCTGCGAGAAGCTCCTCGGTGAGGGGTGTGGGCAGCATTCGCCGCAGCCATTCGTCCTGGGTTTTATCAGCCAGGATGAAGGCCAGAAGCTTCGACAGCGCCCCCTCTTGCAGCGCGGCAGAGTGCTGAATCAGCCGTGCGATCAAGGTGGCGGGATGATACTCCGTCACAATCGAAAAGCTGCTGCGTGTCAGATAGTAATCCCACAGCATCCGCATACTATTGGGTGTAAGACTGTGAGCGTCGGTCTCAAGAGCGCGAGCCACTGCCAGCAAAAACAGCTCCCGCGATAGCGTCGACAGCGCGTCAAGGGCGGTGCTGTCCTGCATTCGCAGCGCAGCCAGATACAGCGGCGGCAGCGCCTGCATGAGCACATCATCATTCAGCAGAATCGGTACGGCCTCCACATCGCGCTTGACAGCCAGTGCCAGCAGATCGACAGCGAGATTATCACAGTCGCCCAAACGCGAACGAGCGGCGAGGATACCTTCATGCAGCACATCGCCCAGGCAGTAGCGGTTGGGTTCACGCGCAATCAGGCGCAACCAATTGACGAGCGTGCTGGCATCGCCATCTTCAATCGCAATTTCCAATGAGCGCACGGCTGCCGTTTTCAGGCGTCCCAACCAGTGCTCATCTATATGCTGATTGAGATGCTGACGCACGAAGGCATAGACAGCATCCGGTTCACTTTCCAGCGCATGATCGAGCATCGGTTCAAGCGCGGCATCGAGTTCGGGATCGTCTTCCATCGCCTGCGCGACGAACTCGCCCGCCGCCTCATGGCGTTCATCCAGGGCGATTTGCAGCAGACGTTCATAATAATGTGCTCGCGCCTCACCCTGTGGCACAGCATCCCGAATGGCGGCGGCCAATAGGGTTTCAGCCGAGGCCGGCTGCATTGAGCCTGCCATCTGGGGCGACAGAAGCGCCACCAGTGCGGCGGTCTCTGTTTTGGGGTGAGCGGGGGAAAGATTGGGCATGGTATCTAGAGCCTTTGTGAATGCTGTGATGTTTTGGGTGCTGCGCCAGAGTTCTTTCAGGTACGCCGTATACAGTGTATCTGGCACATCGTCAAACCCCTTGCCCCCCTGCCACAGCCAGCGCGTTGTCGCATTGGCCTCGGCAAATAAAATACTGGGGCCACCCAGAGGCACTATCGGGCTGTAGGTCGTGAATGTGAGGCTGGCCCGCTGAACAGGCGGCAAAAGCAGCATCAACGCCTGGATCAAGAGCAGGCGCTCACCTGTGTTCGGGGCAAAGCCGCGTATTTGCAAATGGCGGGTATGCAGCGCGGCGCTCAACAGCGACACCAGCGTCTCCATTGTGACGCCGGGCAGCGCAAGCGTCTGTTCC
>DAOTUR010000830.1:0-5974 GCA_034436915.1 Anaerolineae bacterium | reverse complement strand
GGTTGGCTCCCAAGCCGCCTGTTTAATCGTTCACCGCAGAGTTCGGAACTGGTGAGGCATTCCGAAGTGCCTATGTATTCGTCTCTAACAGAGCCTTTTCAGGCCAAGTCTGGTAAGCATTGGGGCTAAAAGCCCCTCCCTTTAGGGATGGGGATGCTTACTCCCTGAAAACCCATGCCTGACATTATATCACTCACTGCTTGACTCCATACCTCTCCAAGACAACGCTGCGGCAGACACGGGGGCTGATCCTGGCGCTACTCTGCATCTCAGGCCGGGTCACGACCCTGGGCCTGTCGCGCTGGGTTGAGCGCGGCGGCAGCCGGGGCACTCACCAAAGACGAAAATGCGCTCCATGCCAAAGTTGGCGAGACCGTTCGCATCTACTTCGGCGTCGGTGGCCCGAATGCGATCTCATCCTTCCATCTTATCGGCGAAATCTTTGACAAAGTGTACGATCAAGCCTCCCTGACAGCCCCGGCCCTCACGGATGTTCAGACAACTCTTGTACCGCCCGGCGGCGCGACTGTCGTCGAATTCAAGGTCAATGTGCCAGGGCGCTATATCCTGGTGGATCATGCCTTGAGCCGCCTGGAACGGGGATTGGCGGGCTACCTCTACGTCGATGGGGCGGATGAGACTACCATCTTCCAGGGCAGCGGCAAAATGGACAGCTCAGGCCACTAAAAACAATGGATGGTGGGCGCGAGATGTCGCGCCTACCCTCCATCACCCAATGAAGACGCGAACGATAACGAGAATCCCATGCCCACTTTATCCCGCTGGTTTATCAAAATCGGAATGCTGTATTTCACCCTCGGCCTCATGATGATGGCGCTGTTGATGGTGCAGGTGTGGGTTACTGGATGTTCCCCAAGCAGTCAAAAGACAAACCGCGCAGCAGCGAACGTGTCGGATGGGCGGTGCTGATCCTGCTAAAAATACCGCCCCCATCAAACCGCCTCTCGCTCAACATGCGGCTTGCCTGTATCCTTGCCCCGCTTACGGCCTGCACCAGAGGATCGACTCTTGAAACGACTTGCCCCCTATTGGCCCGATGTGGCCGCGCTGCTGCTGTTCATTCTGCTGCCGCTGCTGGTGTTTGCGCCGCAGACGTTGGGCGGGCGCACGCTCATCCCCAGCGAGAATCTGTATCAGGACGAACCCTATGCCACCTACCGCGAGGTGGTCGGTGCGCCTGCCATGCCGTACAACCATCTTGTGTCTGATCTGGTGCTGGAAAATTACCAGTGGAAGTATTTTCTGCGTCAGCAGATCGCGCAGCGGGAAATCCCGCTGTGGAATCCGCAGCAGTTCAGCGGCATTCCCTTTATGGCAGCGGGCCAGCACAGCGGTTTGTATCCCGTGTCTCTCGTCTATTATGTGATGCCGCTGTCATCCGCTTATGGCTGGTATACCGTCGTCAATCTGGCGCTGGCGGGCGCGTTCATGTATGCCTATCTGCGCGGATTGGGCATCGGGCAGGGCGGGGCCGCGATTGCAGGCGTGGTGTATCAACTGTGCGGCTTTGTGCTGGCAAGCGTCGTCTTCCAGATGATGATCGGTGCGTTTGTCTGGTTGCCACTGCTGCTGCTGACGAGCGAATGGATCATGCGGCGGCGCGGCGTTCCGTTCGTGGCGATCCTGGTGGGGGCGGCGGCGCTCGGCCTCAATATCCTGGCGGGCCACGTTGAAATTACGCTCTACACCCTGCTCATCGTGGGCTATGTGAGCGCCGGACGGTTGCTGTGGCTGTGGTGGCACACCCACGATACGCGCTTCATCCTGTCTCGCGGCCTGTGGCTTGTGGCAATGATCGTGCTCGGCTTTGGCGTGGGAGCGGTGCAGTTTATTCCGCTGCTGGAATTTGTGCAGTCCAATTGGCGCTCTGAGCGCAGCAGCCTGTCCAATGTTCTCGGCTATGCCCACCCCATGCGCGATCTGCTGCAATTCGTTATGCCAAATCTGTATGGCAGCCCCGTCCAGCACAGCCTGTTTGATGTCTTCACAGGCCAGACGCTCCGCGCCCCGTTCACAAATTCGCTTGGCGAGAGTGTCAATTTTATTGATTGGGGCATGAAAAATTATGTTGAGGGCGCGTTGTACCTGGGCATTCTGCCGCTGCTGCTCACGGCCTATGCCCTGACGCGGCGCGGATCGGCGGCCCCGATTGAGCCAATTGTCGAGAAGACGCCGCCCTATCGCCTGATTTACGGCTCACTTGCGCTGCTGAGTCTGTCGTTTATGTTTGGGCTGCCTACATATGCTGTGATCTATATTTTGCCGGGGATCAATCAGATCAACAGCGCTTTCCGCTGGATTTATGCGGTGACGCTGTGTGTGTGCGTGCTGGCCGCCTTTGGCATGGATGCTCTTTTGCGTGAACGCGATTCAAAGGCGGCGCGGCGCTGGGGCATGGCGATCCTTGCCGCGTCGATACTGTTGGGCGTCGGTCTCATGGCGAGTCGTCTGGCCTATCCCGCACTGGCCTCGTTAGTGGAGCGCGTGTTTCAGAGCATGGCAAAAGCGCCGGATGCCTTCGCCAATGCCCAGGCGTTCTACAGCCATATTTTTGTGCAGGCGGCGATTTTTGCGGCGATGCTGTTTGCCAGCGGCATGGTGTGGTTGGGAATGTGTAGGGGCGGGATGTATCCCGCCCGCCGCAATATAGGACAAATCGCCGCAGTCCTGCTTGTCGCTCTCGATCTGATTGTGGCGACGGGCAGCTTTAATCCGGCCAGCGATCCGCGCCTGCTCGATTTTGTGCCGCCCGTCGTGCAATATTTGCAGGGGCAGCAGGCACAGGGCCAGCGTTTCCGCTTTACGACGCTGGAAGACCCGACTCATGCGCCAATTTTGCGGGCCAATGTCGGCTGGATGTACGGCTTAGAAGACATTCGCGGCTACGATAGCATCATCGGGCGCGATTATGTGAATTATATGAGCGCCCTCGCGCCGCAGGGCCAGTTGAAGTTCAACCGCATTGCGCCGCTGTACACGTCGGATTTTAAGGCCAATGACAATCCGCCCGGCATTCGCATTCCTGATATGCCGCTGCTCGATTTGCTGAATGTGCGCTATATTATCAGCGATAAAAGCACGAATCTCGCCTTTGACCACGCCGATCATGCCTGGACGCTGGTGTATGAAGACGAGGCCGTGCGCCTGTGGCAGAATCCCAATGCCCTGCCGCGTGCCTTCCTCACGGCAAATGGTGGTTTACCGCAGAAGGCCGATGCTGGCACATGGGATTACACCCAGCTCTCGGTTCCGTCGGGTTATACGCCGCTGACGATTGGGCAGGACACGGGGCGTGAGAAATTCATCGATGTGCCACAGGCCGCTGACGGAGCGTGGTTGGTGGTGAGCGAGACATGGGCCAACGGCTGGCGGGCCTTCGTGCGGCCATTGGGCGCAGGCGAGAACGAGGAAAAACCGTTTCCTGTCGAGCAGGTGTACGGCACGCTGCAAGGCGTCAAACTGCCCGCCGGGGATTGGACGGTGCGGCTCGTCTACAGCCCGACCAGCTTTCAGATTGGCCTGTTTGGGAGCCTGATCAGCGTCGCTCTCAGTACCTTTTTGATCGGCATTGCGTGGTGGCGGCGCATGGTGGGCAGCAGCAGCGCCGATTCATCGACAGCAGCCCGTATCGCCCGCAACAGCATGGCTCCAATTGTGATCAACATCTTCAATCGCGGCATCGATTTTGCCTTCCTGCTCGTTATGCTGCGGATTTTGACGCAGACGGAAGTCGGCACGTATTATTATCTGGTCGTGATCTTCATCTGGTTCGATATTTTCACCAATTTCGGCCTCGATCTGTTCCTGATCCGCGAGATTGCCCGCGACAAAGCACACGGCGGGCGCTATTTCTATCAATCATCGCTGCTGCGCTTTGGCCTGTGCGTGGCCGGGATTCCGCTGCTGCTCGGTTATATCGCGCTGCGGCAGGCTACGATTGATCCGCCGCTGACGACAACCGCCCTCATCACGCTCGGCCTGCTGTATGCGGGTCTGTTTCCGGCCAGCATCAGCAAAGGCATGTCGGCGCTGTTTTATGCACATGAACAGGCCGAGACGCCCGCTGCTATCGCCACCATCACCACCATCAACAAGGCGATTTTTGGCGTGATTGTGCTAGTGTTGGGCGGCGGCATCATCGGCCTGGCGTTTGTGAGCATCTTCAACAATCTGCTGACGTTGGGCATCCTCATCACTGCCGGACGACGCTTCATCGGGCGAATCAGCCAGTGGCTGCCGGACATAACGCTGCTGCGCTCGATGATCCAAGAGAGCTATCCGCTGCTGTTCAATCACTTTCTGGCGACGATCTTCTTTCAGATCGATATCGTCATCCTTGAGGCGCAGTGGGGCGCAGCGACGGTGGCGCAGTACAGCGTGGCCTACCGCTGGATTCTCACGATTATGATTATCCCGTCCTTCTTTACACAGGCGCTTCTGCCCGTCATGTCGCGCCAGCACACCGAAAATCCGCAGGCGCTGCGCCAAACGTATTCCTTCGGCATCAAACTCATGTTTGCATTGGCACTTCCAGCGGCGGCCTTCTTCACCTTCTTCGCTGTGCCGCTGGTGACGCTGATGGGCAGCGCTCAATATCTGCCCGATGGGGCCGTTGCGCTCCAACTCATGATCTGGAGCATCCCGATTGGCTGGCTCAACAGCCTGACGCAGTACGCCCTCATCGCGGTAAATTTGCAGCGCCGCATTACCAGGGCCTTCATCGTGGCAGTGGCCTTCAATATCATCTCGAATCTGATCCTGATCCCACGCTTTGGCTATCCGGCGGCGGCCTTCACGACGATTGCCTCGGAATTGGTGCTGCTGCTGCCCTTCGCCTATCTGATGCAGCGCGGCCTGCATGAGCGCTTGAGCTGGGGCAGTCTGCTCTGGCGTCCCGCTGTGGCAGGGTCGGTCATGCTGCTGCTGACGCTGTTTCTCACGCCGATTCTGTCGTATTTTGCGGTCTTTGTTGGCATGGGGGTATATGCGCTGGTGCTGCTGGCTCTGCGCCCGCTGGATGGCCCGGAGCGCGAATTGGCGGCGCGTGTCCTGCCGCGATCCTTAGCACGACTGTTAGGATAAAAAGCAAGACAACGCAAAGGACATAAAGAAAAGCCAAAGAGCGCACAATACCTTCGCCAATTATGCCGCCCCTATGCCACCGCCGATGACTTTGTGACCGCCCTCGGCACAGTGCTCACCCCGGCCCAGGCTGCTTATGGCGCGAACTTCGTTGAGGGCTATGTGGCCCCTGTCGCAACGGCAGAGCCGATAGTAAAGGCGCAGTAGCATGACCGCTGCCACGATTGAGGCCCGTCTGCGCCGCCTGCTGCTGGGGCTGGTGATGTTCATGAGTGTGGGGACAGTGGTTGAGTTGCTGCTTGCCAAGCACACCCAGAAAACCGATCAGTTGATCCCGTTTGTCCTGTACGGCCTCACGTTTCTCACGGCCTTCGCGGTTCTGATGCGGGCGGCAAAAGCACGATCTGGGCGTTTCGCGGGGTGTGTGGGCTGGTGATGCTCGGCAGCCTGTTGGGGATGTATTTCCATCTGCGCGGCAACTACGAGTTTGTGAGCGCCAAGATGACCTCGATTGAGGGCTTTCTCAAGGCGATCACGGGCGCGGCTCCGCTGCTGGCCCCCGGCCTGATGGCAACGATGGCGCTGTTCGGCTTGGTGGCGACCTACTACCATCCGGGCCTGGGCAAGTGCAAGATTGAATCTGCCTGATCGATATTGAAGAGACCTATCGCAAAAACAGGTCTGCATCATAGGGGTTGGGCCTGTTTTTGTTTTGTCAGGTAAAATAGCGATATTGATGTTGGCGATTGAGATGGGAAATACCAATGCATATCAAAAAGATCGAAATCCGCAATATCAAGTCGATCAAAGCGTTTGACATGGCCTTTAGGGATGATGAGGCATTGGCGGGCTGGCATGTGCTCATTGGCGA
>DAOTUR010000829.1:0-6373 GCA_034436915.1 Anaerolineae bacterium | reverse complement strand
AAGTCTTGGCGTAAGCCAAGCCTCCGGCGTTTACGGCAGATGCCCCCGCCTTTAGGTGTGGGGAGTATGTCACCGAGTTGTATCTATTCAGCTCTCCATGCAACAAAATCCCTTGTAGGGGCGCGGTATACCGCGCCCACGCCAAATCTCCTACAAATTAATCAGGGCGCGGTATACCGCGCCCCTACAAACCCACCATTCTCTATGGATAGGTGAACTACCGAGTTACGATTAATTGACCTTTCATCAAAGAGGGCGACTCATGAGTCGCCCCTACACAGCCCCTACACAGTATTTTTGGGGCGCAGCGGGCCGCATACGCATAAGCCCCTGTATCCGAACAGACGCCAATTCGCTATACTCGTGCCTATGACTAATGGTTGGGAGCCGAACGGCCATCCCTCGTCAAAGGATTCGGGTGTGATTGACCTCATTCGCAAATTGACAGAAGCGTGGGGGCCTGCGGGCTATGAACATCAGGTGCGGGCGCTGATCCGTGCTGAAATTGAAGACCTGGCGGATGAAATCCGTGTCGATGGCCTGGGAAATATGATCTGCCGTGTGGGACAGGGCGGCAAGCGGGTGATGATTGCCGCACACATGGACGAAATTGGCGTGATGGCAAATTACCTTGAGCCGCACACCAACTATCTGCGCTTCACCAATATCGGCGGCCTGCTGCAAACGACGCTGCATGGCAACCGCGTCAAATTTGAAGATGGCACGATTGGCGTCATCGGCGTACAGGATGCCTTTGGAGCCAGCCGCCGCAACAGCCCGGATCTCGATGGTTTTTACATCGATGTGCAGGACGATGACAACGCCAGCACGATCCAGGCAGGACAGCCCGCAGGTTTCTGGCGTGAGACGCAGGTGCGCGGCAACCGTGTGGTGGCAAAATCGCTGGATGATCGGATTGGCTGCGTGGTGGCGATTGAAACCATGCGCCGCCTCAAGGGACGCTCTATTGCCAACGAAGTCCATTTTGTCTTTACAGTCCAGGAAGAAGTGGGCGTGCGCGGCGCACATGCGGCGGCCTATGGTGTCAATCCCGATGTGGGGATTGCGCTTGATGTGACGGCCACAGGTGATGAAATCAAAAATCGCAAAATGGCGATCAAGCTGGGCGGCGGCGCGGCCATCAAGGTTCAGGATTCGACGCTGATTGTGCCGCCTGCTGTGCGCGATTGGATGATCCAGACGGCAGAAGCGCACAACATTCCCTATCAATTGGAGCTGCTCACAGGCGGCGGCACAGATGCCGGCGCGATCCAATCAGCACGGGCAGGCGTGCCGAGCGGCTGCATCAGTATCCCGACGCGCTTCATCCATACGACCAGTGAAACCGTCGATTTACGCGATGTTTCGGCCTGCATCGATTTGTTGACAGCCCTGCTGGAAAAAGATATCACTCTCTGATATAATGAACGTGTGTTCTAGTGCAGCGCACCTCTTTTGGAGAAGCGCACGCACTTTTCGACGTTTGAATTATGAGTGAAATGGGGATGTGACATTGGATATTATATGGTATGGACACAGCTGCTTCCGTCTCACCGAACGGGGTCAGACAACCCTTATCACTGACCCTTATTCGCCTTCGATTGGCCTGCCTGAGCTAAAACTCAAGGCCGATATTGTCACCATCAGCCATGCTGAACCGGGTCATAACTATCTCGATGCGATCAAAAGTCCGTATCGCGCTGTGCAAAGCCCTGGTGAATACGAAATTGGCGGCACGTTTGTCACGGGCATTGCCATGAATCATATTGATGAGACGACAGGCGAGGCCCGCGCAAATGTGGCCTATCGCATTCAGTATGATTCGGGGGTTACGGTGCTGCACCTTGGCGATCTGGCGGGCCTGCCGGAACAGTCGATGGTGCGTGACCTGGGCGAAGTGAATGTCCTGCTGCTGCCCGTCGGCGGTGGGCGTGGCCTCAAGCCGAGCCTCGCGGCGGAAGTCATCGCTATGATTGAGCCGGGCTATGTTGTGCCCATGCATTACGCGCTACCGGGGCTGGCGTTTGAGCTTGAACCGTTGGATAAATTCCTGAAGGCCATGGGCGTGAGCCGTGTCAACGAGCTTGACACGCTGCGTCTCAATGCAGGTGATATGCCGGAACAGCCGCAGATCACCGTCCTCATCCCACAGATTAAATCGGAGCAAAACGCACGATGAGCTATAAGCTGATCATGAATTGGAATATCAAAGCGGGGCGCGACCAGGATTACTTTGAGTTCATCGTGCGTGAGTGGATTCCCACCACATCGCGGCTGGGCTTGCAAACGGTGGGCGCATGGTATTCGATCTATACCCGCAACCCCGAAGAACCGCGCATCATGGCCGAAGCCCTGACCGACGAAATGTCGGCCATGCGAAGTGTGCTGGAGAGCGATGAATGGCGCGATATCATGGTGCGGCTGCGCGATTATGTGGACAGCTACTCGCAAAAAGTGGTTGAGACGGATGGCAGTTTCCAGATCTAATGGAAAATCGAAACAAAATTGGCGTTTTTGTAGGGGCTTGGCACGCCAAGCCCACTTTACCCATTCCTGTCAGTTTTAAATCGTTTATCCATAATGTCCCATCCGTCAGGAGATCAAGCGATGAGTGATCCTATTCGCGTCCTGCACTTCGCGGATGTGCATATTGGGATGGAGAACTACGGGCGGCCCGATGAGAGCACAGGCGTCAATCGGCGTGTGCTGGATTTTCTGCACCGTATGGATGAAATGGTGGAGTATGCACGGAGTCACGAGGTCGATCTGTGCATATTCGCCGGGGATGCCTTTAAGACGCGCAACCCCGATCCGACCTATCAACGTGAATTTGCCTGGCGCATCCGCGATCTGGCTGAACTTGCGCCCGTCGTGATGCTGGTCGGCAATCACGATCTGCCGTCTGTCGTCAGCAAAGCCTCCAGCATTGATATCTATGAGACGCTGGCTGTCCCCAATGTGTGGGTGGCGAGTGAGTATGAAGTTCGACGCCTGAGCACAAAGCGCGGCGATGTCATTGTGGGGTCTGCGCCGTATCCGATCAAGGCGCGGCTCATCAAGGATGCCTCAACGCGGGTGAGCGTGCGCGAGATGGATGATCTCATGACACGCCAGCTTGCCACTATCCTTGATGATCTGGGCATACAGGCGGATACACTGGCGGCGGGTGAGAATCTGCCGCGTCTGCTCACGTGCCATTTTTCCGTCACGGGCGCAGTCCTCAGCAGTGAGCGCACCGTGATGCTGGGGCGCGATTTGATGGTGTCACCCGGCACATTGGGCGATCCGCGCTGGGATTATGTGGCGTTGGGCCACATCCACAAGCACCAGAATCTGACGCCCAAAGGCGCGTATGGGCCGCCCATTGTGTACAGCGGCAGCCTAGAGCGGATTGACTTTGGCGAGGCGTCGGATGTGAAGGGCTTTTGCTGGATTGAACTGGAACGCGATCAAACCCAGTGGATCTTTGTGCCTGTCAAGACGCGCCCGATGATCGAACTGCACATTGACGCCCGTAACCCCAGCGACACACCGATGCAGGTGGTCTTACGCCGCCTCCAGCAGCAAAAAAGCGTGCTGGCGGACTCCATCGTCAAGGTGAAAATCCAATTGACGCCAGAGACGAGCGCACAACTGTCGGATACACCGATCCGCGATGAATTGGTCAAATGCGGTGTGTTTCATATTGCCGCGATTCAACGCGATATCGAACGGCGTGAGCGCCCCCGCTTGCAGATTAGCCCGGAAGGACTGACGCATGAGGAGCTTCTCATTCACTATTTCACACATCAGGAAGCTGATCTTGAGCGGCGCGAACGTCTGCTGGAACTGGGCCGCGATTTGATGCGGGGTGAGATCAATTTGTGAGCCTGTTGGGAGTGCCACTGATCCCTCTCCCCAACCACTTGGGTAGGTTTTTTCATAACCGAAGTAACATACATCCAATATCCCATTCAGTTGCAGGGGCGCAGCGTGCTGCGCCCCTACACAGTATTTGTAGGGGCGAGTCATGACTCGCCCTGTTTTTCTCTTCCCCATCAGTTACCCCAACACCCGCCTTATAACATCGCCATCCACATTGCCCCCACCGACAACGATGACCGTCGGCACATCACTCACAGGCACAACCCCGCGCCGTAAGGCTGCAATCCCCACCGCGCCGCCACCTTCTACAATCCAGCCCTGCGTATCGATGCACCAGCGCATCGCCTCGGCAATCGCCGCCTCTGACACCTGAACCATCCGCGCCATATGCTCACGCGCAATCGGGATTGTGATCGAGTCCGTTTCAATCGCTCCCGACAGCGCCTCGGCCAGCGTCTCCCACACCTCCGCCTGCGACGTTTGATAAAAGGCGTTGTACATGGCAGGCGCAGATTCGGGGTTCACGCCGATGATCTCCACCGAGGGCTTGAGCGCTTTGACCGCCAGCGCGATGCCGGAGATCAGGCCGCCGCCGCCCACAGGCACAATGATGCGCTCAACGGTGGGCAGCGCCGTGAGAATCTCAAGGCCGATTGTGCCTGCGCCAGCGATAATATGGGCGTCGTTGTAAGGCGATATAAAGGTGCGATTCAGTTCTTTGGAGAGATGACGGGCCATCGCTTCGGTTTCATCATAATTCTCCCCTACCAGAATTGCCTCTGCGCCCCACTGCTTCACGCCGTTGACCTTGCGCTGCGGCGTGTGCTTGGGCATGAGGATCCGCGCCTTGATGCCACTGTGCTGCGCGGCATAGGCGAGCGCCTGGGCATGATTACCCGACGAGGCCGCAATCACGCCGTGTTCATGTTGGGCGGGCGTAAGGGAGAGGATGGCGTTGAGTGCGCCGCGTATCTTGAAGGAATGGGTCAGATTAAGATTCTCCCATTTGATCCACACGGCCTCTCCTAGCAGTTCCACCCGTTCGAGCGGGGTAGGCGAGAGAATCGGGCGGAGACGGTGCTGCGCCTGCACAATATCCATGAGTGTCACAGCGGCAGTCATGTGGGTTTGATCCTTCAGATTGATATGTCATCAGAAGTGTAGCCAGAAAGCGGCAATTGCGCTTCCGGAGGTCGATTTGATCATGATTTATCAATAATTGTTACATCTTATTTACGAATCTTATGGAAAAAGAAAAATCCCCCCGTTTGCGGAAACGAGGACACAGGTTATCATTAGTTACAAGAGACAGACTTGAGATTTCTACAACGCGGATGGTGGGGTTCATGTCACAGCGCAATCCTTTAATTGTCAAACGGCAGTATGCAACCGATGAAAAGCTGCGCTTGCGACACGACACACACAATCGCTATACACTGCCCAAAAAAGATTTCATCGAATGGGCCGTCCAGATGCTCAACCTCGAAGGTCATGAAAGCATTCTGGATGTGGGCAGTGGGCCGGGATTGTATTATCCCCATATCAAAGACATGTATCCCAATGCCCGCTACATGGGCGTTGATTTCATGCCCACTATGCTTGAGAGTCATACTCAGTATGGCGGTGAGTCCTACCGCCTCGCCTGTGCCGATGTTGAACGATTGCCATTTGCCGATGAGCAGTTCGATGTCGTGATGGCGAATCACATGCTCTATCATGTGGAGAATGTGGAAGAGGCGATTGCCGAGATGAAGCGCGTGCTCAAGCCCGGTGGCATCCTGATGGCCGCGACCAACAGCCAGAACACGATGCAGGAGATGCAAATCCTCATGCGGCGTGCGATTGTGCTGCTCACTCGGCAGGGTGCGGCAATGGTGCGTCCGCCATCCCTCCCCAGCGATCATTTCAGCCTGGAGAACGGCACACGGTTTTTGTCGCGGCACTTCAATGCGGTGGTGCGCTACGATCTGCCGGGGCATCTGGCCTTTAAAGAGGTCGATCCGCCGATTGCCTACCTGGAAAGCAGCCGCGAACTGCGCGAGATGATGCTGCCCTCCGATGTGCAGTGGGATGATGTCATGATGATTATGCGTCAGCAGATCGGCCAGCTCATCAAGCATATGGGCGAATTGATGATCAGCAAACTCCCCGGCCTGCTCATTGCGACAGATCGCGGCGGCTTCATCAAAACCTATATGGAACAGCTTGAGTCAGAGGAAAACGCTTAACGCACTTTCCTGGCATTGAATGAAAACAAAAATGGGCGGCCTACAGGCTGCCCATTTCGATTCTAACCTGAACCCTCACCCCAACCCCTCTCCCACTTCGCGGTAGAGGGGCTTTTAATCCCCTCCTTGCCCGTTGTGAGAGGATAGGTAATCATTCACCTATCCGTGCGACAAAGGCCCTCGTAGGGGCGCGATGTATCGCGCCCTGATTGATTTATAGGGGATTTGGCTTGGGCAGGATGCATCCTGCCCCTACGAACCTAAAATTCACATGGAGAGGT
>DAOTUR010000828.1:0-7766 GCA_034436915.1 Anaerolineae bacterium | reverse complement strand
CCATGTGGCATGATGTGCGGCATTCATTTTCCGGGTTTCGAGTTCAAATTGAGATCAAAGAATGCCATTATCCACGACACATGGCCCACTAGTGGGCCATGTGGCATGATGTGCGGCATGGCCCGCTAGATATTTAGAGGGTTTGCTGTGCAGGATCAAGCGGCAGCATCACAGGCTGGCCGCCCTGCGCCGACGATTGGCGGATCGCCAGGATCAACTCTTGATCCAGACGCGCCTGCTGCGCCCCATAGGACGGTGCGCGATTTTCACGCACAGCATCCACCAGACTCATAATGCAGCTTGCCACGCCGATTTCGTCGTCCGGCCATTCGCGGTTATGCACCCCTTTCTGGAAGAAAGGATTCTCCCAGCGCACAATCGGCATATCACGGTCGCCTGTGTGGGCGATCATGGCCTCCAGTGCGCCACCATCATTGCGCTCCCAGAAACGCTCCAGGGTGATGAAGCGTGGAGCCGCGCCGCCAGGGGCCAGCAAAGACAGCTTCTCCTGAATATCCAATCCTACACCCACGCTGATGCCCATGCCCTTCTCGGCCAGGAAACGACTGCTGCGCCACCAGCGCAGCGGCGAGTCATAGCCGACGCTCGTCCACTGGAAAATGCCCAGTTGACCGCCTTCAAACTCGATGATGCCGTGTTCCTGCGTCTCGTTGCGCTCTTTGTAGTTGTTCGCCAGCCGCGAGTAGTAGGCTTCCAACGGGTACTCGCGCACCGCCCCTGTCACTTTCACGGGTTTGGCATCGAATCCCAGATAGCTCCGCATGACGCTGATGCCATGATAGCCATGCCCGGCAAAATCGTTGAAGGAGCTGTGGACGCGCCCGAACAAACCCGATGCAATCAGCGCCAGCTTGATCTGCTCAAACGGACGGCGGTAGAACTGCTCGGCCACCTCGATTTTAACATGGTGCTCTTTTGCAGCGGCGATAATCGCATCGGCCTCGCTGAGTTTGTGGGCAATCGGCGTTTCCAGCAGGACGTGTAACCCATGCTGGACAGCCATCAGGCCCACCGCGCCATTGGCCCCATAGCTCACCGACACAATGCCAATCTGAGGCTCCGTGTGGCGAATCAGCTCATCTAAATCGGTGAACCAGGGGACGCCCAAGCCCTCGCCCAGTTTGCGGGCCGAGTCGTCGCTGCGTCCCCAGACCGACACCAGCTCGACACCGGGGAGATTTTTGAGGAGCTTGCCATAAAATGCAAACGAACGTCTCGCTGTGCCAATAATGGCGACTCGTATTGTGTCCATCATCTCTCGCTTTGTGTTGTGAATGCCCCCGATTGTAATGCGGCATTCGCAAAACAGCGACAGACTCGGCTATCTCACAGCGGCAAACTGGAAAACAGGATTAGTCTTCATCCGCGTCATCGTCATAGGGCAAAGCCGATGTCTCACGTGATTCAATTTTGACATTCTGGCGCGGATCGCCGCAGCCGCCCGATCCATCCACACGAACGTGGGGTTCTGCCAGATTCTCAAGCCCTTTATAGGTATAAGGATCGCGGCCCGCAATCATGATGATGTCACGCACATCCGCCGTTGCCATACGCTCATCATGGCGCGGGGTATGCCAGGGCAGCAGCGATTCAGCGCTCATATAATGGTTGACCAGTACGCGCCGATAGCCAGTTTTCGCATGATTGGGCAGCGAGCGATGCAGCAGATAGCCGTTGAAAAACACAATCGCCCCGGCTTTCACTTCGACAGGCACAGCGTCGGCATCGCTATAGGGAAAGCCGCCCGTCTCCTCCGAGCAATCGAAGCGGCGGTCTTCATGATGATGCTGCGGCCAGAGGATGCCATGTTTGTGTGAGCCGGGAATCACCCACAAGCAGCCATTCTCAACAGTCGCATCGTCCAGGGCAATCCATGCGCCCGTGAGAGAGCGATCACGGGTGGGGATGTAAATTTCGTCCTGATGCCATGCCTGACCGGGCTTGCCCGCCGCCTTGATGAACAGCATCGACTGCATGGCCTTCACATTGGGGCCGATCACCTTCGTCAGCACATCTACAATGACCGGATGCGCCATATAATCGAACATCACCGCAGAGAGTTTGTGGGGAAAATGGATGCACAGGTAGCGTTTGAGCACCTCATCATCACTATCCGTTATGGCCGACGGGACAACGCCGCGAACTGCGCCTTTTTCGCCGCGACAGAGGGCCGTCGTTTCATCCCGAAGGGCGTTAAACTCATCGGGCGGTAGAGCGCCTTCAACGATCAAATAGCCATTCTCCGCAAAAAATGTGCGTTCCGTATCGCGGATCGTGGGATAGACATGCTCTACAAACCGAACACTCTGTACCATCATCATCTCCTCCATCTCTGAGCAAAAGTCTTTGTGTCTCATGCTATCATAGCCTGAGTTTTAGATCAGTTTTTAGCGTGTATGTGGCACTTTCGCCGAGCGCTCGCGGCGGCGCATCTTCTTATAGCGCTGGCTGTAGTGCTCCTCGCTGACGATTTCCACTTTGGACGGGATTTTGTAGGCTGCGAGGCGCTCACGGCAGTACTCGCGCATCCGCTTACGAAAGTCAGGCAGCGGCTCCGGCGTGATAAGATTGAAACAAGCGACCACCGTTTGCCCGGTGATGGCGTTGGCTTCGCCGGAGACCGCCACATCGCTCACATTTGACAGTCCGAGCAGCACGCTCTCGACTTCAACGGGATACACCTTCTGCCCGCCCACATTGATGATCTCGGAGGTGCGGCCCAGAATCTTGATGTACTCTCCATCCACCTCAACCGCATCACCCGTGTTAAACCACCCCTCGGCATCAAAGGGTGAAGGCGCATTGAGATAGCCCATCATGGCCGATTCGGCGCGAATCCACAGCGTATTGCCCTCAATTTTGGTTTCAAAGCCTTCGCCGCCTACCTTGATCCACAGCGAATCCGGCCCCTGTGATTTGGAGCGCAGGATGCCAATTTCCGACAGGCCATACGTCTGCTGAAGCTCAACCTGCGGCAGAAGCGCATGAATCCGCTTGAGGACGTATTCCGGCATGACTTCTGTGCCATAGGTAATACGCTTAAGCGAAGACAGATCATGGCGCTGATACGCCTCTGACAGCAGCAGCAGGTTCAGGAAGGTCGGCGATGTCGGCAGCAGTTCAACGCCATGTTTGGCAATCGCCGCGCACACCTCATCGGGATCGCGCCGCTCGATGGAGACAATTGTCCCCGTGTTCGCCAGCGTATATAGCAGCGTATTAATCCCGCCAATATGATCGAGCAGTAAAAACGTGAGCGTCACAAAGGTGTGGCGCGGATGCATAAATTTTTTGAGGAGAAATTCAAAATTGTGGACGGCGGCCTTGCTCTTGCCCGTTGAACCGGACGAAAACAGCACCAATCCCGGCGCACCCGCCGCAATCAGCGTCTGCAAAAGCGCGTTCTGCACGCTTGCAGGCGTGAGCGTGATCACACCCTTAGCATCATCCTTGAAGGAGATCGTCACCTGAACTTCGGCAATCGCCTTGAATTCCGTCTTGTGCGCTTCGATGCTGTCGGTCAGCGGCACAATGACGGTATTGAGTTCGATCAGGGCGACGAGCAGCGCCACCGTCGTCGGGGCATAATCGCCTTCAATCGCCACAATCTGGCCCGACTGCACCTGCGCCGCACTGAGACGCGCCTGCCAGCCGCGAATCTCGTCCAGCAACCAGCCATAGGAATAGGCGGCATCGTGCCAGACGATGAAGGGGCGCTGCGGATTGGCCGCAAATTTCTCAAACATCCATGCCAGACGGCTCACAGCGGCCCTCCCAGGTAAATGATCTGTCCGGTGATATAGCTGCTTTCGGGCTTGATCAGAAATTGCACGAGATTGAATACATCTTCGGGCTGGCCCAGGCGCTTGATGGCGAGTTGATTGATGAGTTCCTGGATTTTGGCGGCAGGCACATTGCGGATGAGATCGGTTTCAATCGGCGTCGGGCCAATCGCATTCACCGTGATGCCAAAATCGGCCAGTTCGCGGCTTGCCACCCGCGTGAGCGCTTCAACAGCGCTCTTGGAGGCCACATAAATCGATTCCCCGGCCAGACTCAACGGGACAGCAATCGTGCTCATGTTGATGATGCGCCCGAATTTGTGCGCTCGCATGAGCCGCGCACTGGCCCGCGTCACGAGAAATGTGCCGCGAATATTGACCGCGTTGACATAATCCAGCGTCTTGACAGGCGTGAGCAGCAGGTGATTCATCGAGGCCACACCTGCATTATTGACGGTCACATCCAGCCGCCCATAGCGCTTGCGAATGGCATCGAACAGCGCCTGCACCTGATCTTCATCGCTGACATCCGTTTGATGATGCCAGTAGCCTTCCAGCTCCCAATCAACTGCCTCGCGGCTGCATCCCACCACCTGATAACCCTGTTGCAGCAGCCGTTCAACCAGATATTTGCCGATCCCCTTGCGTGAGCCTGTGACAAGTGCCACTGAAGAGTCTGTCAACAGGTTACGCCCCTGTCTGTTCAGTCGTCAGCAGCAGGACGTAATCCGTCAGGCTGCCGACGGAGCGAAATGGGCTGCGCTGCTGCGACATGGCCCGTTCATCGGCAATGACAATCGAGGTGTTCAACTGGTCATTCACCTGCTGTTCAATATCCATCAGGACAGAGACCAGACCCAGAGAGTCGAGGATCGTCTGATCGCCAAACAGCCGCGTGGTTTCATCGAGTGCGGTAGTTTCCGGCATCTCAGTAAATTGGCGGATGGTAGTGAGGATGAGGTCTCGCAATTCATCACGGCTCATTTGTACTGTCTATTCTCCTATGGTGAGGCGTTGGCTGTGTGGAATGTAGTATCCGTCGACGGTGTATAACTCAGATTTAAGCTGTTTTTCGAGGGCCAGGATCGTGCTGGACTCACGCGGCATCACGGGACGAACCGGATTGCCGGAATACAGACGCCAGGGCGCACAGCTCTGCGTAACGACAGAATTGGGCGCGATCACCGCCCCCTCGCCAATGACGACACCCGGCATAATCACCGCATTGGCCCCGACCACAGCATGTTTCTCAATCCTGACCCACCCGCGCATCGGCTGGCGATAGCGCGGCGGCACAGTGGGATTGGTCATGGTGGCCCCCGAATAATCTTCGTTGCCTGTGAAGATACGCACACCGGATGAAAGCGCCGAAAAATCTTCCATCATAAACTCGCCGCCGCCTGTCACAGAAGCATAGGACGCAATATGAACGAAACTCCCAATCTCGGTTTTGAGTCCGCCGACGATAAAGGTGAAATCGTCGATCTGGACGGAGTCGCCGATAGAGATGGCTTCAGACATGACAATCTTTGCCAGCGCATAAATATGTACATCCTCTCCGATAGAATGGAAATTCAGTATGTGTGCTGGATAATCCATGAAATACCCCCAAATTGGGTTATTAACTGGTAAATTGAGGCTCGCTCTTATCACATTGTCTCTCCTAAAATGGCGCTCGCAGACCCTTATGACGCAAAGTGTGAGCAAATGGAGAGAAAACAACCCTTCTATGATATAGCAGATATGCTGTGAATATCACAAGGATACAGAAATCCTCGAAAGAGCATTTCTGCGTGCATCGAAACTGTCATGACATATCATCAGTCATGATAGAATAGAAATGTTATACTTTTGTAACCTCATGACAGCAAATTGCGAAATCACGAAGACAGGACATCAGACGCGCTATACTCCCCGATGGTACAACGATATCACAACAAAAGAGGTTTGAGGATGTGTCGATGAAACCCATGTCATTCGATTTTAACTCTCGTCGCTCTATGACAACGGCACGACGTGGGATGGTCAGCGCCAACAATCCTCTGGCGGCCCAGGCCGGACTGAGCATCTTGCAGCGCGGCGGCACAGCGGCGGATGCAGCAGTCGCGGCAGGTGCAGTGCTGTGCGTGACTGATCCCGGATCGACAGGCATTGGCGGCGACTGCTTCGTCCTCTACTACGATGCAAAAACCCGACAGGTCACCGCCCTCAATGGCAGTGGCCGTGCGCCTGCCGCTTTGACGCAGAACCTCTTCAAAGGTCACAGCGAGATTCCGGTTCGCAGCCCGCTGGCTGTCACGGTGCCGGGGGCGGTGCGGGCCTGGGATGATCTGCTGACGCGGCATGGTCGCTTCACATTGGGCGATGTGCTGACGGAGGCGATTTATCATGCCGAGGAGGGCTACCCCGTCGCGCCTGTCTTTGGCGAAGCCTGGGGACGCAGCGAAGCCTTCCTGCGTAACAGCCCTCACGCCGCTGTCTATCTGATCGATGGCAAAGCGCCACAGGTCGGGCAGATCATGCGGCTGCCCGATCTGGCGAAGACGTTACAAGACATCGCCGACAATGGCGCGGAGGCCTTTTACACGGGGGCTATCGCGGACAGCATCGTCAGAACGCTGGCATCGCTCGGCGGGGTGATGTCGCACGATGATCTTGCCCAGCATACATCCACATGGGAACATCCCATTTCAACCGTCTATCGCGGCATGTCCATCTACGAATGCCCGCCCAATGGTCAGGGACTCGCGGCCTTGATCGCCATGAATATTGCTGAACAGTTCGCGCAGATGGAGGACGACTGGAATTCACCTGAACGCATTCATGTGATGGTGGAAGCCATGCGCCTAGCCTTCGCCGATGCCCGCCAGTACATCACTGATCCTGCCGCCATGCTGACGACTGCCGAACATCTTCTCAGCCTGGACTATGCCCGTGAGCGCAGTCAGAGGATCTCATTCGACAAGGCCATGCAGCCGCCCAGTTATGGAATGCCGCTCAAGGGATCAGACACGATCTATCTGTGCGCCGTCGATGGTGAGGGCAATGCCTGCTCGTTCATCAACAGCCTGTATATGGGCTTCGGGACGGGCATTGTCGCCCAGGCGACAGGGGTTTTCCTGCAAAATCGCGGCGCGTGCTTCGATTTGGAGGTCGGGCATCCCAACTGTGCAGCGGGTGGCAAACGTCCTTATCACACCATCATTCCGGGCATGAGCGTGGATGCCAACGGCGATCTGTATGCGCCCTTTGGCGTGATGGGCGGCTTCATGCAGCCGCAGGGTCATTTCCAGGTCATGAGCGCCCTGCTGGATGATGATCTCAATCCACAGGAGGCCCTCAACCGTCCGCGCTGGTGTCTGGAGACGGGTCATAGTGACAGCATCCTTGCGCTGGAAGAGGGCATCCCTCTCAAGACGATGGCATCCCTGGCCGAGATGGGCCATACGGTGCGGCCTGTCAGCGGGCGCGGGCGCCACATGTTTGGCGATGGGCATATCATCCGCCGTGATGCTGTGAGCGGTGTGCTGTTTGGCGGCTGCGATCCACGCAAGGATGGGACTGTCGCGGCCTATTAACCAAAGGTATATGTCTCGATTTTGTGATTATTTTGGTTCAGAAAATCGATCCCGACTCTCACTTCGAGACTCGAAATCATCACCCTGTAGGGGGTTTGGCGTGCCAAACCCTGCGCATGGCTTCCGTATAGCAGCGTTTTCAACCCCTCTACATAAAACAAAAATTCCTAGCGGATATGTCGCCCACCCTAAAACTCACTTTCTCTCTCTCGTTTAATGACTATGCGATATATCCTATCTATAAAGGATATTTTCAGCCCCCATCACTCTGAGAAGCCGTTTGATAATGGAATTTGTAATCTCAAAACAGGGTCATCATGCTGTTTTTGAGCCATCGTCTTGATCGTAACGCCCTGTTTGGTCTTTTGTAGGGGCACGATGCATC
>DAOTUR010000827.1:0-3737 GCA_034436915.1 Anaerolineae bacterium | reverse complement strand
GCCCGCCCCAACACCCGTAGGGACACGGCCCGCCGTGTCCGCCGCCCCGCCGCCCCAAACGCCACCGCCGCCCGCCGAAGCGGAATGGGTGACGCGCTGGAAATCATTTACGGGCAAGCGCAATGCCGATTGGACGCCGTATATCGCCCGTCTCAGTGGGTTGAAGATTGCGGATATGGAATTTTGCCTGGTGCCGCCGGGCACGTTCCAGATGGGCAGCAATGAGCGTAATGAAGAAAAGCCGATCCATCCACAGACGTTGACACAGCCGTATTGGATCGGGCGCTACCCGGTGACGAACGCCCAATGGCAGGCGGCAGTCAAGGCGGGGGCGGTCAAAGAGCCGCAGGGCGAAAATGCGCTCAAATGGTATCGGGATGGAGCGATGGCGCAAGCGCCCGTTGCCGGTGTGGATTGGTTTCAGGCGCAGGCATTTTGTGCGTGGCAGGGCTGCCGCTTGCCAACAGAGCGCGAATGGGAGTATGCAGCGCGAGGCGTAGACAATCTGGTCTATCCCTGGGGCAATACGTGGAGCGAGACGATTCCGGTGTGGAGCAAAAATAGCGGCGGCCAGCCGAATGCAGTGACGAGCCATGCTGAAGGGCAGTCCTGGGTGGGAGCGCAGCACCTGAGCGGGAATGTCTGGGAGTGGGCTAGTTCTTTATATAAAGACTATCCTTACAATTCTGGGGATGGACGCGAAGCGGATACAGGAGATAGAACAGATGTTCTGCGCGTGCTGCGGGGTGGTTCGTGGAGCCTCACCGTTACCCTCAAGTTGCGTTCGTCTTTCCGCGTCAACCTCAATCCGTCGGTTACTTACAGCAATTTCGGATTCCGTAGCTCGCTCTTGTCCTTGTAGTGCTGAATTTCTGTTGTCCTGAATTTCTGGTCTTCTGTGTCCTGTCCTTCCCCCATCCGCGAAGCGGGCGGCGTATTTTTACCCCACCCCAACCCCTCCCCGCTTCGCGTCGCTGGCCTATGGCTCGCAAGGAGGGGCTTTTACCTCTCCCTATCTCCCACTCCACGCAGTGGGGAGGGCCGGGGAGGGGTTGTTGCGCCCATCGCGCCTTTGCGGTTATCCTGTGCGTTTTAGAGGATAGTGCTCATGTATGATCGTCCCAGCGCCGCCGAATTGATTGAAGCCGCCCGCCAACATCTCGAAATGAACGTGATTCCCGCTGTCAAAGATATCAATCACAAATTGTATTTTCAAACGCTGGTGGCCGTAAATGTGCTGCGAATTGTCGAGCGCGAAATGGCCCTCAGCACGACGCATGAGCGGGCGGAATGGACGCGCCTGGAGTCGCTGCTCGGCGAACGCGCACAGCCCGATTCACGCGAGGCATGGGAGGCGGGCTTGGCGCAGCGCAACGCCGCGCTGTGTCTGGCGATTCGGGCGGGCCATCATGACAGCGATGCAGGGTTGTTCGCGCATTTGATGACCTCAACGCATGAGCAGCTTGAGGTGTCCAATCCGAGGTATTTGCAAACATTGGCGGCGGAGGATGCATCAGGTGAGGTGCTATAAGTAGGGACAGGGCCTGCCGTGTCCGTTGATCGCGTGAAAATGGACACGGCAGGCCCTGTCCCTACGCCAAAATATATTTTTTGTAACGAATGGCATTACCAAACGGCTTCTAAGAATTTTGCGCGGATGTTTTGTAGGGGCGCGATAGATCGCGCCCCCATTTTGGAAAGTTCTATTGTCCGGTCAGCAGCGAGAAGCTCTGCGGCGCTTGCGCGGCAGCCTCGGCGCTGGCGAATTCGATGATGAGATAATCGCCTGTGCCAACGCTGGTCGTCGTCACCGCGCCATTGGAGCAGGTAAACGGCTGTTTGGCGGCGCGGGCATCACTCTCCACGCGATACAGCACCACACGCGAGCAGTCATATGTCCCTATGCCGCCCAACTGTGACGTATAGCCAATGCCGTAGAGTTGGAAGACATCACGCACGCGGCCATCAGCGGGCAGAGTCACGGCCCCACCGACATAGCGACCTGTGATATTTGGCCCAACGATAGTTGCGCCGGGGATATCCACGCCGTTGTTGGGGGGCGGGGTTGTATCCGGTGTGGTGGGCGGTTTTGGCCCTGTGCCGGGGATGGTGATGCCGACGAAGCCGCTGCCCGCATTCGGCACACACAGCGTCTGGCCCACAAACAGTGTGTAGGGCGAGGCGAGCGTATTGGCATCGATGATGTCTTTCATCGAGGCTTTGAGACGGGTGGCGATGCGGAAGAGCGTGTCACCTGCTTGCACGACGTAATCGGTGCAGGTGCTAGATGCGCCACGCGGCGTAATCTCGCGGGTGGGCCAGCCGTTGGCCTCTGCCACGTCATTGATGACGCCCTGCACCGCTTCACCACGTGCAAATTCGTCATCAGTAATGTCTTTTTTCTCGCCTTTGCCTGTGAAGTTGCCCTGATCATCACGGCCTGGGAAGGTCAGCGTTTCATTGGCATCGATGCTGTCGCCCGTTGACGTGTCCACCTGGCCGCGATGGACGGTGAGCGAATTGCCCTGGAACGTAACCAGCGATCCGACGCGGATATCGACGCCGTTCATGCTGAGATCAACCTGAATATTCTCTGGACTCTGCACCGTAATCGTCGAATCGGCCTGATTGCAGCCGGATTGCCCAATGCCCGTCGTGAAGTAGAACGCCTGCATCGGGGTATGCGTGGTTGAGCCAACATCGGGCAGCGTCTCCAGCACAGCGCTGGCCTCAAGAGCGCTGCGGGCGATCCAGCCCACCTGTTCCTTGATGATGACGCGCACCCATTCGCCGTTGGTATTGGTTCCATCGACATTCAGGGTTTGCCCGGCAGTGGCCGCGACGAGCGTGGCTGCCGTCGTCGAGGGCAGGCGATAAATCGTGGCGGCGCTGGCGGTCTTCACGGCGACAGCCTTTGCCGGGGTAGCGGCCTCAGCAGCGGTCACCGCATTTTCAATCTTCGTATCGCCGACCAGCAGGAAGATCACGCCCTGGCCGGGGATGCTGTCGGGCACATTGGCCTGTAAGTTCATGACCGCCGCGCCGAATTCTTTGGCAGCTTCATCCAGCGGCGATGTTTGCAGTGTGGTCAAATCGGTCAGGGCGGCCTGATCGGTCTCCTGGGTGAAATACCCCGCAGGATGATCGATGCTAAAGTCGGCGTTGACGCGATCAAATCCATAGCACGCGCTGTTGCGTTCAAGGTTGCCGCAGTTATTGGCGATGGCGCTGAGCGCGTCTTGAATGATAGCCGGGCAGCTCCCTTGCGCCAGTGATGTACCTGCGAGACATAAACTCAGAGCGACTGTCCAGAAGATGCGTCTCATCCTATTTCCCTCAAATCTCTCATTATTTTGATAGTGTTCATTATGCGCCGAAAATAAAATTACGCGAAGGCGCAACTCATTATAACTTATATAAATTGATAGAACTGCTCACATTGAGTGAGAGGTGGCAGGCTGTTTTATGCCAAGAATTTCAATGCATCGTTAAGAATTTTATGCTAAAAACTCTCCCTCTCGTTTTTGCCGCCCAGTCCCTACAATCCTCCCCTTACGACTCATGCCACCTGAGATCACACAATGCCCCATCGCACCGCCTGGAAAATCGCCCTGCTCGTCTTTCTCACCAGCCTGCCGCTCAAGCTGCTGCTGGCGCACAATCTGCCCTGGGAGATCGATTATGTGCCGCTGATCTGGCGTGGATGGCAGTTTTTGCAGGGCGGGCCGTTTCCCGCC
>DAOTUR010000826.1:0-6235 GCA_034436915.1 Anaerolineae bacterium | reverse complement strand
ATTCGTGTAGGGACAGGGCCTGCCCTGTCCATTTTCACGCGATGAACGGACAGGGCAGGCCCTGTCCCTACGCCAAAATACATTTTGTTTGTGACGAATGGCATTATCAAACGGCTTCTATGACGCCTCATCGACCAGATGATCCCGAATCTCATCGATCAGCGCTTTGAGCATCTCCAGCTTTTCCGCCGTATCCAGGCTGATGAGCAGGATATTGGGGCGGCGCGGATTTTGCGTGGTGCGGGTCTCCTGTGGATGGATCTGAAGCAGACTGAGGCGCTCCTGATAGGCATCCAGATGCAGGTACAAGCTTGGAGCATAGCGCAGCAGATGATCAAACGCGATCTCGACACAGGGCCGCTGGAGATAGCCGCGAATCGCAAACAGCGACACCAACCTCATGCCGACCTGCTGCTGCACATACAGCGAGGGCGCGTACAGCCCTTTGAAGACCAGATCATCGGCCCAATGATTGGCCCAGACGTACAGATCGCGGGCTACCAGAGTCGCCAGCGATCCATGCGGCAGTTGTTTGATGTAGAGAAAAAAGCGCTCCTCATCGGTGAGATCATCGCTCAGGACAGCATTCAGCAGCGGCGGCGCGTGCAGCAGCGTGCGGATATCCTCAATCAGCCGTTTCAGGCCGAGGGCATAGGTGGTGAAATCGGTGAATTGGCGCGTGATCAGCTCCAGCGGCAGCGGCGTGTCCTCGCAGCGGGCGATGAAAATAGGCTTGTTGTGTTCCAGCGCAAACAGAATTTCGCGCTGCACCCATTCGGACGTGCGCGAGGCCCGCGTATGCACCAGCACCACAGCCGCGCAGTCTTCGACAGCCGTCTGAATCTGCGTGACCCAGCGTCCGCCATCGCGCATGTTATGCACATCCAGCCAGCTTGTGAGGCCCGCTGCGGCCAGATCATGGTGCAGGCGGCGTGCCAGGTCGTTGTCTTTGCTGCTGTGACTGATGAACACGTATGGGGCTGATGTCATACGCTGCGACTCCCTGATGGATGCTTAATCATCCTCAAGAATAGAACATATTTTCCGTTTTTAGCAGTGCAGATTGGGTCAGTGTTCGATTAGAATTGGGTTCGGTTTGTCTGTAGAGACATAATATATGTGCTGCGAAATCTGCGCCACCCAAAAAACCAGGGCGATTGCATCTTAGTAATCATTCACTTATCCATGCGACAACGGCCCTTGTAGGGGCAGGATGCATCCTGCCCAAGCCAAATCTCTTACAAATCAATCAGGGCGCGATACATCGCGCCCCTACGGATCAAAATAGACGATATTGTAGGGGTTTGGCGTGCCAAACCCAACCCTGGGCATAGCTTCGCTGACTGCGTATCGGCACGCCATGCCCCTACAAGAACCATCGTGAACATATTAATTTCGCCAAATTACGATTTGATGCAATCGCCCTACCCAAAAAACTGATTCGGCGCGGTAACGCCCTATGCTATAATGGGTCATATTCTTATAGAAGAACTGTTATCAAGGTTGTCTCGTGACGAGTGAACCAGAAGCACTGGCAAAAGTTATCTGGAATGATCCTGCGACGAATGAGCAGTATGAGTTCGTACTGACCGAAGGGTCAACCGCCTCGATTGGGCGCTCATCGACCAACGATATTCCGATTGCCGAACAACATGTCTCACGCCAACACGCTGTGATCACGTATCGGCCCGAATTGGGCGGCTTCGTCATCAATGATCTGGGCAGCAGCAATGGCACATTCGTCAATGATCAGCCTGTCAAGGAGCCGATGTCGCTGGTGGCCGGGGATGTGATTCGTCTGTTTGTGCCGGAACTCAAATTTGCGGCTGTCGAAGAGGGAGATGCGGACGAGGCGCGGGCCACAGGGACACTCATTGTGGCGCGGCACGATGGCAATTACTGCCTGATCGTGACGAATGGCGCACAGGAAGGCCAGACGATCCCGATGCTGCTGGAAGAACTCACGGTGGGCCGCGCCATCACCAACGCCACCTGGGAGATTCTGCTGCAAGATCAATCGATCTCGCGGCCTCATGCCCGCTTTGAGCGTAAACAGGGCATCTGGAAAATCTATGATCTGAACAGCAGCAATGGAACGTTCGTGAATGCCACGCGGGTTACAGGCCCAGTGGGACATGCCTTGACTGAGGGCGATACACTCATGCTGGGCCAGCTTAAGCTGCTGTTTCGCATGGGGCTACCGCCGCAAAGCCAGACGGGAAATCTCAATAACACCATTCCCACCGTCGGCTGAGAGATCGCGGGCGATTATCCCAGGCGATCTTCCTCCTCGTAATCCTCCTCCTCGTCGTCATCGTCCTCTGCCTCGCTGGGCGGAGGATTTTGTAAGGGGATTTTCGCCAGGAAGCGTTCGGTCACTCGCATACTGCGATGGCGCAGGAGATAGTTGATTTCTTCCAGCGACACGCCGGAATTCCGCATGTCAGCCGCCACAGAGCGCCGCAGATCATCCGGCGTCACGCGTTCAATTCCAGCATCCTTCGACAGTTCAACCACGATCAGCCACACGCCATCGGCCGAGAGGCCCTGTCGTCCGACGCGCCCGCCCTTCCAGACGCGGCGCACGAGCGAGCTGCTCGGGGCAGGTTCGCCCAATTCTTCCGTGATCATGCTGCGCCAGTGATCGAGCATCTGCACCAGTTCACGCGGCAGCGGATAGAGCGATTTGGCGACGCGCAGGGCGGGCCGCCCCTGGTTCAGCGTCACATCCTGCCAGTGCAGGGCTGAGATTTCTTCGCGGCGCAGCGCCAGCTTGCACAGCAGCAGTATGACGAGCTGGTTGCGAATATTCTGCTGTGGATTCCGCCCGCTCTCCTGGGCGACGGTCAGCAGATGCTCAATCTCATTTGGCCCCAATAGGCGAGTCGGCGCGGGATTATGCGCGACAGGCGGTACATTGACCATTTGAATGGTGTGGGCATGGGGGTGCGTGATATAGCCCGCATCGGCCAGTAGTTCAGCCAGCGTCACAATCGAGGCTCGTGCCTGATCCAGGCTCTGGCGTCCGTGTCCTTCCGCCGCCAGACTGTTCAACCAGGCCACAAACTGCTGCGCCACCAAGCTGCGTCTGAGAGGCGTGAGGGGCAGTTTTTTCATGCGGGCTTCGCGCAGATCGGTGGTAGGAGCGGGGAGATTCGCCACATCCTCCAGAAAGCGCTCAATCCAGCGATAGTAGGCCCGCTGCGTATTGACGCTGCGCGTTCGTTTGGCGATGACGGCGGTAAAATCGAAGAAGTCAACCATATTTTATCAATTCAGCACAAGATACGCCTGCTTTCAGGATATGCCTAAAAACAAAACCGCAGAATTTCACAATATACCTATCTGGCAAACAGCGGCCTGAAATTAAACATGTCTTTGAGCAGAGACCAGAGAGCATTTTCTCAATTTCAATAAATATCGATTAGCAATCCCAATGGGGAGCGATTTTGCCCCCAGGTCAATCCCTGAATCTGAGATGGATAGTCTGTATTACGTTGCGCTCACACTCGAAATTTCTGAGTGCTTGACTAAATGAATGTGTTCATTTCCAGATATTATAGCACTTTGGTAGAGAAATAAACCAATCCAGATTACGGTAAAAAGTCATAGATTTGGAGTCAGTGTGCGGAGTGTGTGCTGAAACAAGGGTTATTTTGGCCGCCTCAACACTCAATTTATTACAATTTCGGATATGAATGTGTTCATTTATTTCTCAGAAAGCGTTGTCTCATATCAGCATAAATGAGAAATCACCATGAGAAAGTGAGAATTTGTTATGAAATATAAAATTCAACATTATTTCCTTTTTGCATGTAAATTGATAAAGAAATATAATACTTACTCACCTTACGCACCCCCCCATAAAATGCTGCCGAGAGCGCTGGAATGACCATCAAACCCTTTTTCCCCGCCCCTCCGCCCTGTTCACAGGGGCGGGGAAAAACACTTGAAGTCCCTCTCCACAACGTGGGGAGGGATTTAGGGCGGGGTAAACTGCGTAAGGTGAGGTGAGATACTTAGAGAACCCTATGCAATTCAAAGCCTGCATTGTCCTACGAACCCTTTTGTGATTATGATACATTAAACATCAAACGATTATAGGCCACACCATGCATCTCTTTCTCCAAATTTCTAGGGGACGAAATTGGTTGTATTTCTGGTTGCGATGGGTCATGCTGATCGGTTTTACAGTAGCGATCCTGATCGCCCAACAGCGCAATTTCCAGCTCTTCCCACAATCTCTGATTCCGGTCAGCGATCTGTTACTCGCTGGCGGCATTGGAATTGCTGCCACAGTGGTACTCGGCATTTTTGGCATTATAAAACCCTTAAAACCATTTGCTGAGTTTGTCCAACTGCCTGGCGATTGGCTCATCACGGCTGCCTTCGTTTATGTGAGTGCCAATACGGTCATTCCGGGCGTCGTCGTGATCCCTCCCGCCATCGGCATTCCCACCACCATGATGCTCGTCACAGGCATCACCAGCACCATGATCGTGCTAGGTGTGCTGCGGTTGCGGACAGCCGAAGGCTTTCTCCATGCAGTAGGAGTGGTGGTCGCGGCGCTGCTGGTGCTGGCGAATCATCCGCAAATTGGTCTGCGCGAACTGCGCCAGAATCCCTATCCCTATGTCGCCCCTGTTGTATTTGGGATGATCGTGGTGATTATCGCGCTGGGATGGGCGTATTTCCTCAGCGGGGATAACAGCGACACCTGGAAGAAGCTGCGAAAAGAGAATCAAGACAAGACGAACCGTCTCCTCAAAATGCAGGAGTCGGCCCGTTCCTTCTCCGAGATGGCCGCCAGCCTGAACGCCAGCTTGAATTATGACAGTGTGATTCAGACGGCTCTGAGCATTGGCCGCCTCGCCCTCCGCAACGACCCCAAGCAGCGCGTGATTGCGATGGTGCTGATGGTTGATGGTGACCGCATGGATATCTCGGCTTCACAGGGATTGACGCACAATGATATGCAGCGCAAATTTCGCGGCTCCACCAACAGCATCATTGGCCGTGTGCTGGAAGGCGGCGAGGTTGAAATTATGGGCCATGCCGAAGAAGACCCCGAACTCGAGGAGTTGATCTCCTTTCGCGGCATCGAATCACTGTTGTGTGTGCCGCTGCGCTCCGATTTTACGAGCTATGGCGTTGTATTGTACGGCAGCACGACCCCCGATGCCTTCAGCGCCGATAACATTGAAATGCTCAAATCGCTCGGTGTGCAGGTGACGATTGCCCTCAAAAACTCCGTACTCTACACCTCGCTTATGGATGAGAAGCGCCGCCTGATTGAAATTGAAGAGGCCGGACGCAAGGCGCTGGTGCGCGATCTGCATGATGTGCCAACACAAACCATGTCATGGGTGGCGATGCAGTTGTCGGTGCTGCCGCTGATTGCGGCGCGTGACCCAAGTAAGATCAAAGAGGAGACCGAGGCCATTCGTGAACGGGCGCTGCGGGCGGTGGAAGAAATCCGCTATGTGATGTTCTCGCTGCGGCCCCTGTCATTGGAGACGCAGGGCCTGGGCGAAGCGCTGAATCAGCTCGGCGAGAAGATGACCAAGACCTACAAGCAGAACATGAAGATCGAGTGTGATCCGGCGGCGGAAGTGCTGCTCGACAAAGATCAACGCGGCACGCTCTTCTATCTCATCGAAGAAGCCTCCAACAATGCCCGCAAGCACGCCGAAGCCTCGATGGTGCGCGTGATGGTGACGCATGAAGGCAAAGATGTGGTCGTGCGAATCATCGACAATGGCAAAGGCTTCGATAAAGAGACCGAAAGCCACAAGGCACAAAAACGCGGCAGTTTCGGCATGGTCAACATGAAAGATCGTGCCAGCATCATCAATGGCTCGTATGATCTGCAAAGTGCGCCGGGACGCGGCACAACCATCACGGTGCGCGTCCCCGTTGACAGCGAGGCCGCTGCGCCCGTTGCACCCACCAACAAGCCCAACGGGAATGGTCGCAAGCCGCGCCCCAACCGTGAACGCATGGGGCCAATGTCGCCTACCAATTAGGGACAGGGTGCAATCTGCTTTTTTGGTCAAGACTCTGCTATAACTCAGCGGGGCATAGGGACAGTCCGTCTCTCATGCCCTGCTTTCTTTGTCTTCTCATAGAATGGAAACTGTATGCCCTCTGAACTGGCGGCGCAGCGTGGTGAACCAAGTTATGTCTGGCGGGCGGGCCAGGAACGCCGTTTGCAGATGCTGGCCCAATGGACGGC
>DAOTUR010000825.1:0-1586 GCA_034436915.1 Anaerolineae bacterium | reverse complement strand
AACGGCTGCGGGCATCAAAAGGCAAGCAGCGCGTCGCCAATCTGCGTCAGCGGATGCAGGTGAGCATGATGGATAACGTCGGCGTGTTCCGTAACGGCACGGCCATTCAGACCGCCGTGAACGATTTGCAAGAGATGTACAACGTCTATGCGACGGATTTGCTTGTCGATGATCGCGGCTATCAGTTCAACACTGAAATCCTCGAAGCCTGGGAACTCGGCAACCTGCTCGAACTCGCCTACGCCACCGCTGAGAGTGCTTTAGCGCGTGATGAGAGTCGCGGTGGTCACAGCCGTGAAGACTTCCCGGATCGCAATGACGACAAATGGATGGTGCATACGCTGGCGACTCGTCAGGGCGGCAGCCTGTATTCGCAGGATGCGCTGCGCCTGACATTGAATCATGCCAAGAAGGTCGATACATCGCTGGCCGATCTCGATCCGCGCTTCCTGCCCAAAGAGCGCGTGTACTAGGACTTTTAACCGCAAAGACACGAACGAAGTCAGCGAAGCGAAGAAAAGCGAAGAAAATATTTTTCGTGTCCTTCGTGTCTTTGCGGTTCATCATTTGCTTTTAACAGTCGTAGAGTCAGCAGGTGAATTTGATGGATGTCACATTTCGCATTAAACGTTATAACCCGGAACTGCCAGGACAGGAGAAACCCTACTGGCAGGAATTCACGCTCACGAACGTGGCGGAAAAAGATCGCGTGCTAGAGCTTTTGCACCGTATCAAGTGGGAGCAGGATGGCACGCTGACCATGCGGCGCTCGTGCTCACACGGCATTTGTGGCAGCGATGCCATGCGGATCAACGGCATCAATGCGCTGGCGTGCAAGTTGCTTATCCGCGATGTGGGGACGAAGGTCACGATTGAGCCGATTCTGGGCCTGCCTGTGCTGAAAGACCTGGTTGTCGATATGGAGCCGTTCTTCGCCCATTATCGCTCAGTGATGCCGTTCTATGTCAACGACACGCCGCTGCCCACCGATGGCCGCGAACGTTTGCAATCGCAGGAAGACAAAGATCAAATCACCGAGACGACCAACTGTATCCTGTGCGCCTGCTGCACAACATCATGTCCCAGCTTCTGGGCCAATGGCAAATATGTCGGCCCGGCGGCGATTGTGCAGGCGCACCGCTTCATCTTCGACACCCGTGATCAATCGACAGAGAGCCGCCTGGATGAGCTGTCGGAGCCGAACGGCGTGTGGCGCTGCCGCACAATCTACAACTGCACCCCGGCCTGCCCGCGTGGGATTCGCGTCACAAAAGCGATTGGTGAGGTCAAGGTCGCCATTCGCAAGCGCAGCACCAAAGATGTTGTGACGGTGCTGGCCGGACACTAAAAATACGAGTTGAACCACAGAGGGCGACCTTGCGACGCGCCTTCACGCAGAGGACACAGAGACTATTCTTGTGTCCTTTTGCGTTTGCGGCGATGGGGTAGAGGCAAAAATGCTTTACAGTAAGCATCCCCATCCCTAAAGGGAGGGGCTTTTAGCCCCAATGCTTACCAGACTTGGCCTGAAAAGGCTCCGTTAGAGACGAATACATAGGCACTTCGGGATGCCTCACCAGTTCCGA
>DAOTUR010000824.1:0-1543 GCA_034436915.1 Anaerolineae bacterium | reverse complement strand
AATAATCCATCGTTCCGACGATGGCATCTGTCTCTGTCACACGGGCTTTGCCGCCGATATAGGCCACACCAAAATCTGTGAGGTGCAGCACGTTATCAGTGTCGATGAGCACGTTGGCAGGTTTAAGGTCACGATGTACGATGTTAAGTTTATGGGCACGGGTGAGCGCATCAGCCAAATCAATGGAGAGTTTGAGGATTGTTTCTATGGGTATCAGGCCTTGCTTGATCAGCGATGCCAAATCGCCACCAGAGATATATTCCATGATGAGATAGTGCTGATTGTCTTCTTCAATGGCATCCAGCATTTTCACGATATTGGGATGGTTGAGATCGCGCAGGGCTTCACCTTCGCGCTTGAAGCGCTCGAGGGTGTCTGGTTGAGCGGTCTGTGATTGGAGTTGTTTAATGGCAACGGTCTGCCCAGTTACCGAATCAAGGCCGCGATAAACGGTACCCATGCCGCCTGCGCCGAGCTCATCCTGCAATAGATAGCGTGTGGCGATGTGTTTCTCGACCATGAGACTCTCTTCAGCCTGTAAACAGACATAGCATTGTATCTCATATTATATCAACGAACCTCGGATCATCTGAAATTTTGACCTGCATGTGTCGAATCTTCCAGTTCAAACCTGTAATTCTCCAGCCCTTCGCATCGCTCTCTTTGATACGCTGAGACTGTCAGATCGAGATGAGCGGCAGGCCAGATGACCTCCCCGCGCACCGAGTGGCGTCGCTTTTGTCATGGCGTCCTGTCCTCATCCTGTCTGTCATTGCCGTACCTCTGTCTTAGTATCTGAGGAGCGCTTCGCGTGAATCTTGCGCAGTCCATTCAGCAGTTGTTCACCGACATTCGGGATGCGGCGCAGCTCATTGCGCCCATTGCGGCGGTCATCGGCTTCCTGGGTCTCGGCATCATGTATATGGGATCTAGCTTGCCCCTGATCGGAGATTGGAAGAAGGAGAATCCGAAGGCGGCTAATCAGGTCGTGGTCGGTCTGCTCTTTGTCATTTTCGCCTCCAGCGTCACCACCCTCATCACCTTCGCTTAACCCTCTTCTTTCCCGACAGTGCGAGATACGGCGTGGCCCGCTGTGTCTGGCACTTTTTTTATTGGAGATGCCATGGCTGCCAATTTCAAATCACATGTGCTGCTGCGCGATGAGAAAGGGTTCTTTGGGATTCCATTTAAACGACTGCTGCTGACCGGGGTCACTGGTGGGATGGGTTATACGCTGGTGCGGATGGCCTCGCCGGAATTATCGGTTGTGGCAGGCATTGTGCTCGCATCGGCGGCGCTGTTCCTGACAGGGTTGCGCGGTGGTTTGCCACTGTGGCAGCGTTTGCTGTATCGGGTGCGCGGGATGTTTCTGCTGGCGGCTGTCCAGGATCGTAAGGGCTTATTGGGCAAAGCGGCGCAAGTGCTGGATTTGCCTGTGGATCTCGTTCGATTAGATGGGGCGGTGATCTTTGCGCCTGCCCAGCCCAACTATGACCTCGATATGCGGGAATGGGTGTCGTTCGCACGCACCGCTGAAGCGGAT
>DAOTUR010000823.1:0-4915 GCA_034436915.1 Anaerolineae bacterium | reverse complement strand
GTCGGCGGGCGTGCTCAACGAGGCGAGCGGCGGGGGCACATCGGTATCCAGCTTGAAATTGTAGACGACTGACCATGCGCCCGCCTGACCGAGGAAATTCTTGGCCCGCACATGCCAGTAGTACGTCGTGCCCGGTGTGGAGAGCAGCGCCGGAGTCACTTGCGAGAAGCGCACTGGCTCAAGAACGGTGTTCGTGGCGACAATCGAGGCGGGGAGAAACGTTGAGGTTGTGGCGACTTCCACATCATAGGCATAGGGTACCACTGTGCCAGCCGCATTCCAGGCCAGATTCGGCTGCACCTGATTGGTGATGCCAGCGTTTGCAAGGCCGTTGTTGGCGGTGCTGATCACGGGCGCAGACGGCAGTGTCACATTGGCCGGACGGACAATGTAGAACGAGAACACGCCCACACTGCCATTGTAGCCGCCCACTTGAATCGTGTAGGCAGTGCCACCGATCAGAGACAGGGAGATTTGGCCCTGGAGGGTCGTCGCGGTATCGTCGCCGCAGCCACCCGCAACAGGTGTCAGATTGGCGAGCGTGCTGCCCGTATACACCTGAAACACGGTGTCAAAGGCACTGCCAAACGTGCTGAAAATCACTGTTTCATTAACGGCTGGCGTGTACTGAAACCAGGCGGTATTGGTGATATTGAAGCCGCAGGTGGGGCTTGGCTCACCGATTTCCTTCGTATTGCCGAGAGAATCGCCCGTGAAACCGTAGAGAAGGGTGGCGGCAGTCAGGCGGTTGGCAAAATTATCATTCGTCGTCGACAGGACACCAAAGACGGGTGCAGGGCGGCGCGGGATCAGCGATTTACCCGTTGGCCCAACAGTCGCTGTGCTCACAGCGGTGACCGTAGGAGTCACAGCCGTCGCGGTCACGATTGGCGCGGGGGGCGTCGCGGTCAGTTCCGCCGTCGCTTCGCTCACCACAACGGTGGGCGTCACGATGGGGGCCTCACCTGTGGGCAGCCACAGGAAGAAGTTGTCGAACTGCACAATCCCACTCACGCTCTGGCCTTCAACCGGGGCCGGGAAGGTCACGCCGACGCGCAACGCACCCGCCGGAAGCGCCAGCGCATCCTGGACGGCGATGACTTCGACATTATCCACCGCGACACGCAGTACATCGCCCATGACGGAGACGCGCAGACCACGCGCCGCATCTGTGGCCGTCACCGAGGCCGTGCCCAGAACAGAGGTCACTGTGCCGCTGGCATCCTGCTTGACCAGCGTCAACAGACCGCTGGCATCCAGAGAGGCGATATAAGCGCCCGCGCTGCTTTCGCGCACGATGAACTGTGCTGCGCCAGACGCATTCACGAAGGTGAAATACCCCATGACGGCCACATTGTTATAGGCATCCTGATAGGCGGCGCGGCTTGCCAGACCTGCGGCGGCCGCATCGATCTGCACTGCAAACCCATCTGCGACGGGCACCAGCGACCAGCCTGACGGAACCGTCCAGGTGCTGGACAGCACACCCGCATTCTGGGCATCCTGGAACAGATCACGAATGACCAGATCCAGCGCTGGCTCTGCGGGCAGCGTGAGGGCGGCGGTGGGGACGACGACAGTTTCCACCGGGGCGACAGTCACATCTCCGGTTGGGGTGACGTCGGGGGTCGCTGTCTCCACAGCGGTGGGGATTTCGGTAGGCAGCTCAGTCGGGGCCGCCGTCACTTCGATTGTTGGCAGCGCCGTCGGGACATCTGTCGGCACGTCCGTTGCCGTTTCGGTTACGGTCTCCACCACTAGGTCGGTGGGGGGTTCGGCAGTAATACCCTGCGCCAGTATCGGTGTGATCACCAGGACACACATCAGCAGCGCAAGCAGGCGCATCAGCCTGAGTTGATTTTTAGCCATAAACAGTTACGTCCTTTGTTTCCAATGACGATATCATCGATGTTGCATTTACGCTGTGCATCGGTCCAACCGGAGTCGATGCCCTAGAAACATCCTTAAGAGGTCTCGCAAGCAGTATCGTTTATGACACTGCTTGCGAGACCTTCATCGTTAAGGAAGGATGGTGAACGGTTCTGCTGCGCTGTAGGCTCCTGGTGCTCCGGTCGCGGTTTTGCCCCGGACGCGGAAGTAGTACGTTCCCGCAGGCAGCGCCGTCGGCAGATCAATGCTGTTGGTGCTGGTGCTCAACGGCGTGAGGTAGTTGGCGGGACGCGGTGCGGCGAAGCCAGCATCGGTATCGATTTCTACGTCATAGCTGGTGGCCCATGAAAGACGGGTCCAGGTGAGAGTCGGCGTCGTATCGCTGAAGACGTTCAACGTCGGTGCTTGATTCAGAACATTGAGGTTCGTCAACAGAACCAGGCTCGGATCGTGATCGCTGACCTGATCAAAGAACTCAGCGTTCAGATGCACTGCATCGTACTGGGCGTTCCAGCCTGTCTTCACGTTGGGGCTGACGACAATGCTGTCCAGTGTTTGTGAGTTGCCCTGATACACATAGCTGTAGCGTTCTAATTCGGGCAGCGTTGTGTTCATCACGGTCAGCGCAGGTGTGGTTTGCGTCAGGGTAATGACCGGGGTCGAGAACTGGTAGTCGTTCAGATCGCCCGCCACAATCACGTTGGCGGTGGGATTGCAGGTCAAAATCGATTGCACAAACGCTTTGACGAGTGTGGCCTGCTGCGTGCGTTGGATTTGTGACGACTGCACGGGCGGCTGAACAGGCCCCATGACGGGGTTATCGCCACCTTTGGAGTTCCAGTGGCTGCCGATGATGAAGATCGTCTCGCCAGCAAACACGAACTCACCCACAATCGGTTTGCGGCTGGTGTTGAAGGCCGCGTTGGTCGGGGCGATACGGCCCGGATTCAGGTTTGGCGTGGGCGTCTTAACACCATTGACGATGGGGCAGGTGATGGCGATGGGATCATCAAAGTCGCCCGCTGGGCGCGTGACGAAGGTGATAGGCCGATCTGTACGAAACAGGAAGCCCACGCGGATGTTGCCGCCCGGTGCGCCGCCGTCTGTGCCATCCGCCGGATCGATCTCACGGTAGGTGTATGTCGGCCCAATCGCATCGATGGCGGTAATCAGATTGTTGAAGGTCTGGTCCGCCGCTGTCACGCCCGATCCCGTGCCATTGTTATCCTGGATTTCCTGAATCACAAGGATGTCTGGCGAGTTAAGGTTGTTGACGATGACCTGTGCCCGCTCGTTAAACTCAGCGGTGACTGCATTGCCGGGCAGGTTCTCCACGTTGAAGGTCGCCACTGTCAGCTGAAGGGTCCCACTGCTCACGAGAGGCGTCACTTCTTTGGTGATCGTGCTTTGCGTTGTTGTGTAGCTGGTGTTGAGGCTGATCACTTCAAAGTTGTCGAAGCTATAATCCACAACACCCTGCACGGGCGCATTGATTGTGGCCCCAACGTTCAGATCCGGCAGAATGCCGCCCAGCGCATTGGTACCCGTCTTGGTGCTGATGCGGATTCGTTCCGGATTGAAGAAATCGGCTGCGGAGAGGGTGATGCCACCGCGTGGATTAAACACGTTATTGGTGGTGGTCACAACCCACACTTCTTTGCCGCTGCCGAATGAGGCAACCGGGCCAATGACGTGCGCTGTGTTGATGACGACGCGCATTCCTTCCAGGCTTTCAAAGAAGTCAATGCCTTCGGTAGTGGCGTTGAAGGCCGCCGTTTCCGCATTGCCTGTGCTCAAGATAGCTGTTGGCGGCACACGTCCACCTGTGCCAATCACGATTGGCGTGATCGCACATACGCTTCCGCAGGCCCAGTCGGTGATGGTCAGCGGCTGCACTGTACGGTTGGTGAGTTCGGTGATGCTCAAGCCGGGGCCAGCGCAGGCAGTCAGGTCGCTGCGCTTATTCACAAAGCAAACAGGTGTACCAGACGGATAACCAGGACGGAATTCGGTGATGGTGGCGCTGACGAGGACGGCTTGATTCAATGTCACCGTCGGGGCGGAGCTTGTGAAGACAAAAATGCCTTCTGAGGTGTTGACGTTGGTATCGGGGGTGGGGTCCTGCATGTAGAAGCCATTGCTGCGCAGGGCTGTCACGATGCCGGGCACATTCTGGACGCCGCGTTCGGTGGTCGGCAGGAGCAGCGGGCTGATGTGGGCCGATCCCTGGATGTCACGAATGCGCGTGCCTGCGGCCATCGTAAAGCTACGTGTGAACTGCGCTGCCAGTATGTTCCCTGTGGGATCTACCACACCGCCAGCCGAGACGGCCACGCTACAGACGACACCAGGGGTCAGGCTACCATTGGGGTTCAGGGTGAACTGGTTGGTGCCTTCGCCTGAGAGGACGAAGGGAACATCGCCCGTGCCGCAGTTCAAGGACAGGGCGCGGGGGATTGCGACCACCGAGACAGGTTCGCTGAAATTGAGGAGGATATTACTGTCCAGGACCACATTCGTCGCATTTGCAGCGGGTGTCGTGCTGGTCACGGTCGGGGCAATGATGTCTGCTGTGGTGAAGCTGAGCGTGAAGTTGCTCGCCAGGGCATTAGGCGTGCTTGCCAGATCTTTGATGCCTGTCGCTGTCCCCACAACCGTGCAGGATGTGTTGGAAGGCAGGTTTGCGTTGGGGTTGAGCGTCAGGGTGTTGGTGCCGCTGCCCGTGAGCGCAAAGGTCTGGAGCGTGCCGCAGGTGATGGTGAAGGCTGAACCTGCTGCTGTGACATTTTCGCTGAACGGAATGATGATATTGGTGGTGACGGCCACGTTGGTCGCATTACTGGCCGGAACAACATTGGCGGTTGTCACGGTCGGAGCGATGACGTCCGCTGTGGTGAAGGTGAGCGTAAAATTGCTCACCATCGGATTGACTGACGTATCCGTGATATTTGCCGCTGTCCCGACGACCGTGCAGGCGGTGCTGGAAGGCAGGCTGTTGTCCGGGTTCAGCGTCAGGGTGTTGGTG
>DAOTUR010000822.1:0-1676 GCA_034436915.1 Anaerolineae bacterium | reverse complement strand
TTAAATAATAAATATCTCTCCATGTTTTCCATTGACCTAAATTATTGACCAGATAATCAAGCACAAGAGTTAACAAAGGATGAAGTGATGCCTAAAAACCAGCCTGAGTAGTTACCTGTCGTGATGCGAATGCCGCATTTTTGCATCCTCCCCCAAACACCGATACGATATGCTTTTGACAAATGTCGCATACACAAGGCAGAGGATCGATGGACACAGTTCTTGTCACAGGCGGTATGGGATGCATCGGGGCCTGGGCGCTGTATCATCTTGTGCAGCAGGATATCAAGGCCGTCAGCTTTGATCTCAGCACCAATCGGGCGCGGCTCAATCTGCTGCTGCCCTCGGAAGAGCAGTCAGCCATCACCTTTGTCTCCGGCGATCTGGTGCAGCCCAATGCCATCTCAGACGTGATCGCGCAGCATGGCGTGACACACATCCTGCATCTGGCGGCGCTGCAAGTGCCGTCCTGCCGCGCCAATCCCGTTTTGGGCGCACAGGTCAACATCGTCGGCACAGTCAATATCTTTGAGGCCGCCAAACAGCACAATATCAAACATGTTGCCTACGCCTCATCGATTGCCGTGTACGGCTCCGACGAAGATTATGAAGGCGCGATGCTGGATGATCGTTCTGCGCCGCATCCACGCACGCTGTACGGCGTCTATAAAGTTGCCAATGAGAATACGGCGCGAATCTACTGGCAGGATTACCAGATCAGCAGCCTGGGCCTGCGCCCGTATACGGTCTATGGTGTGGGACGCGACCAGGGCATGACGAGCGCCCCGACATTGGCAATGCAGGCCGCCGCCCTCGGCCAGAATTATCACATTCCGTTTGGCGGCGCGATGCTCATGCAGTATGCCAGCGATGTCGCCCGTCAGTTCCTCGCTGCCGCCCAGATGACCGGCCAGGATGCCCTGTGTCTCACGCTCGGCACACCAGCGGTCAGCATCGCGGAGATTGCCCAGATCATCATGGATCTGAAACCGGATGTGAAAATCACTTATGATGAGACGCCGCTGCCCCTGCCCGGCGGCTTTGAGGCGCGTGATCTCTATAGCGTCTTCCCGACTGTCTATGAGACACCGCTGCGCGAAGGCATTGCAGAGACGATGAAGATGTTTGCAGCGCAGGCGTGATGATCGCAGGATGGATGTGATTTTAGGCATCCGTCCTCTCTGCCTCCAGACCAATTATGAGTCCCGCAACTCCTCCACATACGCCCCCAGCGCCTGCACATAACGGCCCAATCCTGCCGGAGATATACTTTAAAAGATCATAAATTGCGCCTTTTCAAAGGGCTGAAACCGCACTTTATCCCCATTTTGAGTATAGAAGCCGCATCGCCAGACGCCAACTCTTTTCAAATCATCATGATTTCAATAGCGTCTTCCTTGCAAGCCCACGCAAAAGATTGACAAACGCTCATCGCCTGTGTTACGCTTTTTTGCAAGCGTTTGCAATTTCTGGGCCAGACAACCAGAGCCAGACATCTTCCTGTGACGACAGGTTCTTTTTTGAGTTTCGATTGTAAACGTTTGCAAAAGGATGACGCGGTAAGCATCCCCATCCCTGAAGGGAGGGGCTTTTAGCCCTAGTGCTTACCAGACTTGGCCTGAGAAGGCTCCGTTAGAGACGAATAGATAGGCACTTCGGGATGCCTCACCAGTTCC
>DAOTUR010000821.1:0-1514 GCA_034436915.1 Anaerolineae bacterium | reverse complement strand
GTGACAGCGCTCGGCAAAGTCACGGCATCGCACAAACATCTCAAGACGCTTCACCACTCTGACGGCTATACCTACCAGAAAGGACAAGGCGCTCTCCCTCCCCATGCCTAAAGGCAGGGCTATCCCGCGCCGATTCGATGAAATCTCTCGTGACCGAGACATACCGCACCCTCAACTGGGCCAACATTCACGGACTGGCCGATTGGGTTGTGGCGGAAGCGATCCGTATCCAGCAAATCCCGGCCCCCACCTTTGCCGAAGCGCCGCGTGCGGCCTATGTTGCACAGCAAATGGAGACGTTTGGCCTGCGCGATATTGAGATCGATGCGCTCTCCAATGTCTATGGGCGTCTGCCAGGAGCGGGCCGCAGCACGCCGGGCATCATGCTCAGCGCTCATACGGACACCGTGTTTGATGTGGCGACAGATCTGACGGTGCGGCGCGAAAACGGCACGATTTACGGGCCAGGACTGGGCGATAACAGCCTGGGTGTCTCGGCGCTGCTCGGCCTGGCAAAATACATGGTCGATCATCAGATTCAGCCTGCCTGCGATCTGTGGTTTGTGGCGACGGTGTGCGAAGAGGGCCTGGGCGATCTCAAAGGGATGCGGGCAGCCTTCGAGAAACTGCGGAGTCAGGTCGGGCAGATTATCAATATCGAAGGCTTATCCTTCGGGCATGTCTACAACGGCGGCATCGCGGTACAGCGTTTGCACATCACCGCGACGACGGAAGGCGGCCACAGTTGGTTGCACTTCGGCAAGGCCAGCGCGATTCATGGCATCGTGGAATTGGGAGCACAAATTTGTCGCATCGTGCCCCCGGCCCAACCGCGCACCACCTATAATATTGGCATGTTGGAGGGCGGCCAGACCATCAACGCCATCGCCTCAAAAGCGGGGCTGTGGCTGGATCTGCGCTCAGAGAGCCACAGTGAGCTGCAACGCCTGCGGCAGCGCGTCGATACGATTATCCGCCAGCTCACCACGCCGGAACTGCGCTTTCAGATTGAGGTGGTCGGGGATCGTCCGGCGGGCGCGATTCCGTCGCAGCACCCTTTAATCCAGGGGGCGCTGGCGGCCCTGGAAATGGAAGATATTAAAGGCACGCTGGAATGCGGCAGCACCGACGGCAATATCCCGCTCGCCTATCATTATCCCACTGTCACGATTGGCATCACACGCGGCGGCAATGCTCATCGGCTGGATGAATTCATCGAGACGACACCCGTTGTGGCCGGGATGCGGCATTTCATTACGCTGGCATTAGCGGCAGCGCGTTATGACGTTTAGGACGATTGTACGGGGCAATGATGAAGTAAATTTTTACAAGTTTTTTGCAATCTTGCCCCGCCTCTGTTATTGTCATGTTACAGCCCTGCTATTTAGGCTAACCTCGTAAGCATCCCCATCCCTGAAGGGAGGGGCTTTTAGCCCTAGTGCTTACCAGACTTGGCCCGCAAGGGCTCCGTTAGAGACGAATACATAGGCACTTCGGGATGCCTCACCAGTTCC
>DAOTUR010000820.1:0-2905 GCA_034436915.1 Anaerolineae bacterium | reverse complement strand
AAAGCAGGATTTTGGCGAAAATTTGACACTTTGTGACCTTTTGTAAACCGATTTTTGGGATCAAATTTGCCTGAAAAAGGCGAGTTTGGTTGTAATTCCAAAATTGGCGAAGGTATTGATAATGATGATCGCTTGATATAAGGATTCTCGTATCATGATGGATATTCCAGATCAAAATGTGCCTCCGTTACTCCCAACAGAGGTCATGAGCGAACGGGATCGCATGTTTGCAGTCCATATACGCAGCCGCCGTGTGGTGATGGATCGCTACAATGCTCAGTATAACCGCCCCAGTGAGCCGCCCAGTGTGTGGCAGGGCGTGAGAGCGAGACTGCTACCTCTCTGCTGATCGAACGCCGCTATGTGCCAGCCTACAGCTTGATTGAGGTGCAGTTGGTGGGCGCGTCAAATCCGCCGATTGAGGTGCAGGTGGATGGCAAGCTGATCACGGATTGGGTGTATGAGGCGGGCGTACTGCATGTGCCGACAGCGGGCTTTATGCGGGTTTATATTGCGACGTAGACAAAAACAGCCCCTCACCCACGAGGGTAGAGGGGCTTTACCCCACTCCCATCCTCGCCCCTTGTGGGAGAGGAGGCCGGGGTGAGGGGTCATCAGGTTCTTTATGCCGCTTCCTGCTTGTAAGCGCCATCGAGCGATTCAAAATCGGTGAACAGGAAGTGATCGTGGAAGTAGTGAATCCACAGGAAGGACAGAATCGCGGTGTAGTACGCGGTATCGAAGTGCGCGTTGCCATCAATCCCCGGCTTGACGATCCCCGTAATCGCATACACCAGCACGAAGATCACGGCAGACCCGCCAAGCATCAGGGCGCTGAGAAGATACAGCCCGCGTGAGTCTTTGGCGCGGCGGCTGAAACGGGCCACCAGCGGTGCATCGTTCTGAAGCTGGCCGTATTCCTGGCGAATCTTGATGATATAAAACGTAATCGCAAGATACTGGAACGAGTGCCATGTATTGAGACCCTGGAAGGCTGTATCCAGGTTGTCCATCATTGATGCGCCGAACGCAATCACAATCGTGAAGATCATGAACAGCGTCTTGGGCCAGTTGAGGATACCCTCACGATACTCGCGCACCGATTTGAAGACATAGGCGCTGAACGCCACCAAGAAGATACTGCTCATCAACACAAAGAACCACGTTTGCTCAAAGAAATCGGGGATCACCTTTCCCAGATCGTTTGTGCCAATGGCGAATGTGTTCTGGCTGATACGCAGAGCCGCCATTGGGAACAGGCATGTCAGGATCACGGCATAATCGATTAAGCGCGACTGCCACGAGACAGCACTGCGCCGCACAAAGCGATGTTCTTTGTGATTGTAGAGTTCCACGATGTAGGTGATCTGGTGCAGCACATGCAGCGAGGCCCAGAAGAAGAACACCGTCAAAAGCAGCGTCAGATTGAGGAAGGCCAGCGAAATCACGATGACCGGAATGATGATTGACGAGCGAATCAGCATGGGATAACGTTTGGCGAACGTATCATCGAGGCCCGTGCGGAGAAAAGTGGACATCATATGCGGGCCGCCGACGGCGACAGCCACAAAGCCGTTGACAGCGTTACGGGCGGTGTCATTGTCGATGTGCAAAAAGTCGCGGGCAAACAGATACACGAGATAGGGCAGCGGCACAACGATGACGCTGAAGGTGATGAACATAAGGTCCCAACGGCGATCACGCAGCCAGAGATGACGAATACTGCTGGCGGCGGAGACGGTATTGGATGGGGTACTGCTGGTGGCAGTGGATGTTATGGCGGCCACGGGCCTCCTCCTGAATGTGGTTTGAAGCACCATGTGCATTATACGCCAAATTACTTAGCGTGGCAAAGTATTTTTTACCAATGTGGATACTCAACCCTGAGAACGGTGAAAACAGACATACCCTCTGTACGTTTGGATCGGGGCATGGTTTCTAATATCCAAAAAATCGACACAGATTCACGGCGTTGGCTGTGCCACATTGTGGCAGCGTGGTGGTGAGAATCACCGTGAACAGCAGACAGCCGCCGCAGGCCATCATCAGCACGAGGCAGCCGCACCACACGACAGGCCCGCCCGTGACGATGTGCAGCCCGGTATTGATGATCATGGTGATGATGCCAAGACCCATGCCGAGGACATGCAGAATCGTCCCCAGGATGCCGCCAAAGGTGAGACACGCGAGCGCACATCCCACAACCGAAATCAATGTGCCGATGTCGATCTGCCGTAAAATATTCATGGATTAAGGACAGACTCCGCTGTTTGTGCTGACAGACTGCCATGAGTCGGCGTTGCGCTGATAACAATCACAGAAGGCTGTGGCCTGATCGCCGCCGCGTGACTGCCACAACAGATAATTGACGTGCGTTTCAACGCACAGATTGGTCTCGGTCTGATGCGTGGTGAAACTGGTGGTGATTTTCATGCCGCGCTCTTTGGGATTCATGACCGTCCCCAATTGCAGCAGGGGATGGATGACAGGCTCCGGGATGCTGGCATGTTGCAGCGTGAGTTCATGGCCGGAGGCAAACCAGAACAGCGCACATGGCATCATCAACAGCGTAAACCAGACGATGAGGCCGAGCGCAAACAGAATTTTGCCGCGTCGTGTGGTGGGCATGGGCAGGATCGGGCCGCGATTGGCGCGTCGTGTCGTCATAGGCTTATTCTCCGGCCACGCGCATCTGTAATTGATCGGCGGCATCATAGCTGACATGGATGAACAGGGGCGGCGCAGCGGCGGGCAGTGCAAGAATACGCGGCACAATCACGGCGATATCTTCGACGAGATCGAGCGTGTGCAGTTGATCGAGCGCGACCCAATGCAGCGTGCCTTCGGGCGAGGGGGGCAGATCGTCGCGGGTGCGGCTGTGGCCCGCAAACACAAACAGGATGAT
>DAOTUR010000819.1:0-6537 GCA_034436915.1 Anaerolineae bacterium | reverse complement strand
ACACAGACACCATTATGATCGATCAGCCCCCAGGCGCTGTTCAAAAGGGGCGGCGTGCCGTGCCACTGCTGATCGCGCTCATAGCGGGGCTGCTGCTGGTGACGGCCTGCACCCCGACGGCCCAGGCGCTGCCGACGCTGGCGGTTCTGCCCACCGCGACTCAACCGCCCGTTGTCTTGCAGCCCTGGCAGAGCGCCTCCAGCACATTGACGAGCGCCAACGACACCAATTTATGGCAGATTGCAGGACGGGCAGGCGATCAGATCACGGTCAAGGCGGTCTCGTCCTCGCCGCAAACCTTCACGCTCATGCTGATCACGCCTGCCGGGTCGGTGCTGTCGCAGGGGCCAACGCTGGCGGCCACGCTGCCTGCTGACAGCCTGTATTTTGTGCAGGTGCAGGGCAGTCAGGCCGGGGCCTATGAGATTGGCTTCGGCTATGCCAATGCCACGCCCATGCCTGGCCCGACGATGGAGCAGGTCGTCGGTGTGCCGACCCCCACGCCGCCGCTGGCCGCGCCCGGCGTCTTCATCGCGGAGGTGACATCCGGCCAGGATGAGAGCAATCATCTCAGTGCCGATGCGCCGCTGCATCTGTATACCTATCGCGGGCATCAGGGCGATCTGCTAAATCTGCGTCTTCAGCGCATCTCCGGCCCGATTGACCCGCTGCTGGCGCTCTACAGTCCATCCGGCGATATGATTGCGACGGACGACAACAACGGCGGCGGACGCAGCGCCCGCCTATGGAATATTCCGCTGCCAATGGATGGCCTCTACACGCTGCAAGTCAGCGGCCATGACGCCTTTGGCGAGTATACGCTGTCGCTCAATCAGGGCTTGCAGGCTATCCCGACGGATGTCGTCATGCAGCCGACCAGCATCCCCGAACACATCCTCATCACGCCAACATTGGGTGCGCCTGTGGGTGAACGCCTGCTCGATCATGCGCCCGCTCTGGGGACGATTGGCGGCAAGAGCGGCTTTGCCCGCTATTCCTGTGCCGCCCAGTCCGGCGATACGCTCACGGTGGCGGTTCTGCCTACTGCGGGATCAGGGCTGCGGCCCGCGCTGGAGGTGTTTGATCCTGACGGCCAGCAAATTGCCGCCGTTAAAAGCACGCAGGTCCAGTTTGAGGGCGGCACATGGGCGGTGAATCTGCCCGTCACGCTGAGTGGGGCGCATCAGATCATTGTGACGAGCGAGAGTGACACGGCGGGCGATTTTGTCATCGCCTGCGGCATTGGGGCGTCGTATATGGATCAGGTGAAGGGCGAGGCCGCCGCCAGCCAGCAGGTCAGCGATGCGCTGCTGCGATTGGGTGTGCGCGATGTCTGGCTTGTGCGGCTGGGGGCAGGTGATATCATCAGTGCGGCGGTCAGCCCCAACAGCGGCCTGATTGATCCCGTGCTTGAAATCGTCGCGCCGGATGGCACAGTGATCGCCAAAGACGACAACGGCGGCGGTGATCGGGCGGCGTTCGTGCGCGTGGCAAATATCCCCCTCTCCGGCGTGTACATGCTCAAGGTGAGTGATGCCAGAGGCGCGAACAAGGGGACATATACGCTGATCTGGCGCTATATCAATCTGGCTCCCACATCAACGCCGCTGCCGCAAACCATCACGCTCATGCAGATGGAGGACAGCGTGCCGCCCGCAGAGTACCGCTTTTTTGTCTTCCCAGGCAAGGCCGGGCAGCGCATTCGTATTCAGGTAGAGCCGCTGCCCGATAGTGCGCTCGATCCGGTGGCGGTGCTGCTGGCCCCCGATGGCACAGAATTGGCGACGGGCGACGACAGCGCCGCCTCGATGAATCCTGATTTTGTCGTCACGCTGCCCGCCGATGGCACGTACAGCGTGCGCGTCAATGGCTATTTGTCATTCGGGGCGTTCGCGCTGCGTGTGGCGGCGATTGTGGAGTGACAGATCAACATGCAGGTTGACAGTTGATAAAGCGGCTGATATGCTTATGGAACATTGCGGGATAGAGCAGTGGTAGCTCGTCGGGCTCATAACCCGGAGGTCGTCAGTTCGAATCTGGCTCCCGCTATCAACAAAAACGTCACCAAGTGGCGTTTTTGATTCCTCTCAAATATCGGATGGAATAAAAACAGGGTAATATTCTTGTAGACGTAGAACATCTGATAAAGGCTCGATCTAAGAAACATTGTTAAGCGACAGATAAAAAAACACGATGGCTAAAGACATCGCATTTGGTTGGTATGGTGGCAAATTCAGTCATCTCAATTGGCTCCTCCCGCTCCTCCCTGAGACACAACACTACTGCGAACCTTTCGGCGGTTCAGCAGCGGTTCTCATCAATCGTATCCCTGCGCCTGTCGAGACATACAACGATCTTGATGGCGATCTTGTTAACTTTTTTCGCGTCTTGCGAGATCAAAAAGATGATCTCATTATGGCGATTGGCCTGACGCCGTTTTCCCGCGAAGAATTTGAGATTTCGATACGCGATGATGATGATTGCTCTCCGCTTGAACGCGCCCGTCGATTTTTCGTCCGCGCTCGGCAGGTGCGGACAGGCTTGGCGCAAACCGCCAGCAGCGGACGCTGGGCGCACTGCCTCCTCACAAGCCGCGCAGGCATGGCGGGGGCGGTGTCTCGCTGGTTAGGGAGCGTGGAAGGGTTATCAGAAATCGCGCAGCGGCTGCTCCGTGTCCAGATCGAACATGCGCCCGCCATTGAGGTGATCCAGCGCTACGATAGTCCTGAGACGCTCTTTTATTGTGACCCGCCTTATCCTCATGACTCGCGGGGCGATTCAAATGCTTATGGCTATGAAATGACGGATGATGAGCATCGGGCTTTGGCGCATGTTCTTCATCATGTGCAAGGCAAGGTGGCAATTTCGGGCTATGAATCGAAGCTGATGAATACCCTCTATGGGGATTGGATGCGGATCGAGGGCATCCCCAAGATGGCTCCTTCCATCAAAAAAACACGGACAGAGGTGTTGTGGGTGAACTATGAACCTGGGGTAGAACAGCCTCAAATCAGCAAAATCCGCTCAGAGCAGGGTAAACTGTTGTGACACCGCGAGACATTCTTGATCACGCCTTGCAACGCGCTCTAGAACATCTCAGTCAGCCCTTCATCCCTGACGAGGCTGTCGCACAGCGGATTGAACTCATCTGCCGTAACGAACAAAATAAAGCGGGCATACGCTTTATTTTGGCCTGTTCGCTGGCAAAAATTGATAATCCTCTTGTGGATATTCGGAAACCATATACGGAGATCGAAGGCACAGACACCTATTCAGGCCGTGCTTATGATGAGCAATATATACAGAGCTTCGTTTTAGCGCATAAGCTCCCCTGTCGTCCGACAACGGCTTTTCTGACTCCTGCATGGCGCAACAACAATCGCATTCTCACGCCTGATCTTGTGATCTCAGGGCGACCTCCGCACCTGTATGTAGCCTGTCTACAACTTTTAACAGATATGCAGACTGGACATGTGACATCAGCGGATGTCCTGGCGGAAACGCTTCGTATGTTTGTCATCATTCGCAACGAACAATCAGCCAGGATGGACTCTCTCATCGCATCACTTAGGACGCGTTTAAAAACAAGTCCGCAGAGTTCTAGAATGGGTCGTCTCACCTACATTCTGCGACTTTATTTTTAAACGCGTCCTTAATGCCTCAAGAGGAGAGATGGCGTTATCAGCGGAACAGATTGTGACCCTCATACGCCAACATATGGATTCGCCTCACACAAGTCGTTTGCCTGTTCTGGTAGTGGCCGCTGTTTATGAAGCGGCCTCGGCTTATCTCGGAGAGCAAGCCCTGACGCTTGAAAGCCATAATGCAGCCGATAGTCAGACTCATTCGCTCGGCGACGTGATGATTACTCTTGTCGATGAGACGAATGTCGTCACGGCCTATGAAGTTAAGATGCGCCGCATAACAATCAATGATATCGATCATGCCCTCCCGAAGATTCAACATGCAGAACATACCGTAGACAACTACATCTTTATCACAACAGATGTCATTCAAGAGGATGTGATTCGCTATTGTGCCGCGTTGTATGAAACGACACATGTTGAAGTTGTCGTGCTGGACTGCTTAAGCTTCTTGCGACACTTTCTTCATTTGTTTCATCGTGTTCGGATGCCATTTCTTGACGCATACCAGAAGCTGGTTCTCTCTGAGTCAGACAGCGCTGTCAGTCAACCGCTGAAAGAGACATTTCTTGCACTCCGTCGTGCTGCTGAAGCTGCTGAGTAGCCTTTCATAATTTTTGGATAGGGTCAAGAAGGCAGACATCATTCTATTGAAAACAAGGTTGTGTTGTAGGAGGCGATCACACGCATGACAGACAGAGAAAAAGGCAAGGTCAATCCGTTCGTGAGTGTGCTGCATGAAGATGAAGAGATGTTATGGCTGTTCGTCTCATCGCCCTCGCGCTCGTTCGTGCGGCATGGGCTGTACTATCTCAATGCGGCGATGCTTGTGGTGGCGATTCTGGCGCTCTGCCCGACATTGTGCCTCGCAACCAGTCTGCCGGGCGCACGCTGGGGGACATCGGTGCTCAAGGCGTTTCTCATCTCAGCAGCAGCGATCACGGCGACAGGGCTGCCCGTCATTGTGATTCTCTATCTCGCCTACTGGCTGCCGCGCCGCCTGCCCAAGAGCTATGCCGTTACTAACGAACGCCTGCTGCTGGCGAAAAAGGGCGAAATCATCTCCCTGCCCCTCGAACACCTCAAAATTTTGACGGTGAAGCGCGTGCCGGATATTCAGGACAGTCTGGTTTTTGGCGACGCGCTGGCCGAGTGGGACGGCCTGGATGATGCCAAAACAGTGGCGCATCTGATCGTGCAGGCGCGTAAAAATCGCCTCAAAGCGCTGTTAGAGGTGTAGATGATCGCGTGGTTTAGATTTTTGCATCATGCCATAGGTTCAAAATAGGTCACAGCGTCTTTGTAGGGGCGCGGTTACCGCGCCCTTGATGTGGGTATCGGGCATATTGGGCGCAGCACGCTGCGCCCCTACGACAATCTCAACTGAAATTTACGATTTGCACCATATCGACCTACCGCAGCGGGAAAACGTGTGCCAGCGCCTCCGGCAGGATGCTCTTGAAGGCCACCAGCCCATGACCGCTGCCCAATTCGACACCCTGATACTCGATATCGGGGCGGGCCTGGAGCGACGCGGCCATCTCGCGCATCGGGCGCACAAAACGTGACATCGCCTCATAGCGGCCAACCGACTGGAAGATGCGCGGCGGCAGTTGGCGCGTCTTCTGGAAGCGCTCAACATAGGTGTGGAGCTGCTCTTGATCCGACCCCTTGCCCAACGGCGGCGAGATCATGATGAGATGACGGAACACCGCCGGATTCTTGAGGGCCATATGCGCGGCGGCAATCGCGCCCAGATCGGCCCCGCCCACGCCCAACTCTATCGGATTGATGCGATACTGTGTTTGCAGCAGCGGCAGCAGTTCCGTCAGGATAGCGGCGTAGTGTCTGTCATTGTTGATGTATTCAGCATTGCGATCTGCCTGAGCGGGGGCGCTTTGCAGCATAGCAATCACCATCGGCTCCACCCGCCCATGCTTGATGAGCGTATCCACCATCGAGGCCACTTGCAGCGCCCCGATCATCCACTGTCCATCGAACAGCAGCAGCAGCGGATAATCATGATTGGCATTGTCGTCATAAGTCGGCGGCGTATAGACCCACAGCTTGCGTTCCTGGAAATTCATCTGCACGCTGTTGAATTCATGTTCGACCACGCGGCCATGCGGCACCGCATTAAAGCTCTGCCAATCGGGCACGGGGCGGGCGTCGGGCATCCGCAGAATTGACGTGTCAATCTGGGCATTCATGCGAACCGGGTTGCGCGGATCGATTTTCCAATGCGCCTGGATGCGAGCGAGCAAGTTCTGTTCCTCGCGCAGCGGCGTCATCGGATCATTGACCGCCAGCAGATAATCGAGCAGATCATCGCGGGCAAATTCGCGCTGCACATACCACAGGTTTGTCCCTGCCAGATTGATGAGGGGGACAAAGGGCGGATCGGCCTCAATGATATCGAGGTTCAAGGCCACGCTGGTGACATTCGTGCCTTGATACACGAAGGTTGCACGGGTGTCCTCGACCCAGGGCCATTCTGTGCGCTGAGCCATCAGATCATCGACGAACGCCTGGCGCTCAGACGGATCTGTGGTGCGGGGTAGTGCCTGAACAAAGTGTAAAAATGAGTTCCACACGGGCATAGCAGGCGTCTTCCTCATTATGATAATGAATGGGCGTGCGGACGACACGCTTCGCCCGCTAGAAGTCTAGGCACGTATTGTAGCACCCCACCGCGAAAGTGCGACTAAGAGAGGATTTAGAATTTGTTGGGCGGCGAGAGATGAGCGTGTTATGCCATTTCATCGAATCGGCGCGCGAGACCCCTGCCTTGAGGCATGGGGAGGGAGTGCGCCTTGTCCTCTCTTCCAGGTGTTGAATAAACGGGACATTTGTGTTATACGACAAGCATGAAACTCACTGCTGTGGTACGCCT
>DAOTUR010000818.1:0-4406 GCA_034436915.1 Anaerolineae bacterium | reverse complement strand
CGTCAATCCGCTGATTTGCGCCAGCAGTCCATCACTCGGCGCGTCGGCTCCCGTTGACAGCGATCCCACGGACCAGCGCCGTTGCGCTTCATCCAGACGGCTCAACACAAGGTTGATGTGCTGATGATGTCTTATCACCACCGCATCTGTTCCCGTCTGACAGACGGCACATTCACACCCATGCCCTGTTAAACCCACCGCTTGTCCTCCCTATCCTCTCTGCTTTTGATTTTACCCCTTATCTCCTCGGTAAGTTATATTTTTACCGACCCTTAGGATTGAGTATCGAATAACTTCTGCATTTACTTCTGTAATCTGGCATATCAAATCAAACAAATGCTTGTGTTATTTAGCTTCTGTTCCTTAACTTGTGACCAATGGATTTAGCTTAGAAAATGTAAGAAACGGACGTGTGTCCGCTTCTGCCGTATAGGTTTGATTGATAGAAAGGTGATGAACATGGCAGAGACACTCCGCATTCTGGGTATTTCAGGCAGTTTACGTACAGGATCATTCAACACGCGCCTTCTTCATATCGCTAATGAGATGCTTCCAGAGGGCATGTCGATGGAGATCTTCAGCCTGGCGAATATTCCGCTCTACAACGAGGATGTGCGGGCAAAGAGCTATCCTGCTGAGGTGGAAGCCTTCCGCAGTGCGCTCAAAGGGGTTGATGGCGTGCTGTTTGCCTGCCCGGAATACAATTACAGCGTGACGGGCGTCCTCAAGAATGCGATTGATTGGGCCTCGCGTCCCGAAGTGGGTCAACCGCCCACTGCGCCCCATGCCCTGTTCAACAAGCCCGCTGCCGTGATGGGCGTGGGCGGATTGGCAGGGACGGCCCGCGCTCAACTGCATCTGCGCCAGATCGCGGTGTTCCTCAACATGCACATCCTGATAAAACCCGAGGTCGTCATCAACAATCGCTCGAAGCCCGCCTTTGACGAACATGGCAATCTGGTTGATGACATGTCGAAGCAGTTCCTGGGGGAGATGCTTCAAGCGTTCAAAACCTGGATTCCGCGCTTTCGATAAATGTTGATGTCTTGAACCCCACCCCAACCCCTCCCCGCTCCGCAAGGAGGGGCTGACCACCACAACATGAGAGAGTTAGAGTGGGGTTTGAAACAGCGACGGATACTTGTCGCGCAAGGCGGATTCAAGATAAGGCGTGACCTGCCAATAGGCTTGCAGTTGGGCATACTCTGCCGCTGCATCACGTACAGGCTGGCCCGCCGTCTTGACCGCCCGCAGCAGGACGTTGCGCGGGGTGTGCTCGGCATCGACAAATTCCACCACATCGACGCGATAGCCGGCCTGCCGCAGCACTAATGTGCGAAAGGTATCCGTCAGCAGGTCGGCAAAGCGCTCGTGAAACAGGCCGTAGCGCAGCAGCGGCGTAAAGGCGGCGGGCGCGGTCTGCTGGCTCAACTGCTCATGCAGATGATGATGGCAGCATGGCGCACACAACACCAACGGACTGTCCCACAAAAGCGCCTGGGCCAGCGCATCATCGGTGGCGGTATCACAGGCGTGCAGCGCAATCACCAGCTGCGGCGCGACAGACGGGGCATACTCGGCAATTGTGCCGACGACGAAGCGCACATGCTGCCAGCCTAATTCCTGGGCGATGCGTATGTTGCGGGCCATCAACTCGGCTTTGAGATCCACCCCGGTGACAGCCGCCTCACGCCCCAGAATCGCCGTGAGATAGTAATAGCTGGCAAAGGTCAGATGGGCGCTGCCACAGCCGAAATCGACCACCTCAATCGGGCCAGCGACAGTATCGAGCGTGCCAACCTCATCGGCCAGCAGGCGCAAAAACTCATTGATCTGGCGGAACTTGTGGCGCATGTCCGATTTGACGCGGCCTTCGGGCGTCGTGATGCCAATCGCCCGCAAAAACGGAATATCCGCGCCTTCGCTCAGGAAATGCTGTTTGGTGCGATCATGGCTGAGATCGACTTTAAGCGGAGCGGCGTGCTGTTTGTGGCTGATAATCGGCTTGCCTTTCTTGCTGAACTGCACCTGCCACGTCTCGGCCTGGGTTTGCACATGCCAATTGCGGAAGGGCATTGCCAGCAAATCGCGTACTCTGGCCTCTGCGTCTGCCCCAGTGTAATTTTTGGTCGTGTCCTGTTTGTCATCGAAGGCGGACACCTGCAAATGGCGCACGCCCTTGATGAGCACCGGGCGCACCGTGACCTTGCGATATGGCAGCGCTGCGCCGACCTGCGCCCCGTTGAATTGGGCGTGAACGAACGCCTCACTGATGAGAGCGGCTTCAATCTGGCTGTTGAGAGTAGGAATATCCGTCGTCATAGCATGTCACTCGAAACTACTTGAAATCGCAAAGACGCAAACAATCTCATCAAAACGATTTCTTTGCGTTGAATAGAAGTAAAAATCCCCTGACGATCAATCTGTCACTTTAGCGCCGCAGCATATCGCGCACGTACTCGGCAAACTGCTCCAGTTGATAGCTGTTGTATGCGCCGGGTTCCGCGCCGCTGTGATATTCGACGCTGGCCCGTTCAATGATGGACTGGAAACGCGGATCAAGATTTTTGATGCTCCACGACCCCGCGTCTTCCGTCAGCAGAAGCAGGCCAATGCGCCAGAAGGCCAGAATGCGGCACAAATGCAAAATGGTGAGCGTCGGCCTCTGCGTCAACTGCGCCAGATAGCTCTGGGCTTCATGGCGCAGCACCACGCGATACTCATCATCCGGTACGATGGGAAGAGCCTCTGCGAGCGGCAACCCTGCCAGAACAACCCCGTGCTGCCTCAGCACACGCAGCACGCCCGTGTTCGCCAGAGCGCGATCATCAGCCTCCATCTCCGCTTGCGCCTGAGAGGGATCATACGAAAAATCTGATTCGTAAGGATGCCCCTGCTGTAATTGATCCTTTGTGAAGACTGTCAGCGCGATATCCTGATGCAGACTCTGCGCCTCTTGCAGAATGCTGCGCTGTTCCGGCGTCATCGCGGTTTCGATCACGGTGATGACAGCGGGCGTATCCTTGACCAGCGCATAGGCTCCCATAATATCTTCGCCAAAGGTCTGATGCAGATGCGACAGAACCTGTTGAAACACCTCGTGCAGATCAGGCGGAATTGGCTGTTTCATCGCAGCCCTTGGGGGAGAATTTGCTGACCGAATAAGCTGGTCGTGAGGGCCACCGCCATATTTGCAGTGGTGTTGTGCTCATCGAGAATCGGATTGACCTCCACAATATCCAGCGACCTCACTTTGCCGCTGTCCGCGAAGATTTCCATCAGTACATGCGCCTCACGGTAGCTCAGGCCGCCGGGGACAGGCGTCCCAACCCCTGGCGCGATGGATGGATCAAGCGAGTCGAGATCGAGGCTGATATGCAGATAATCAACATCCTTGAAGCGTTCCAGAAGCTTATACGCGATGGCCGCGATGCCCTGCTCATCGATGTGCCGCATGGTGTAAACCGCCATATCGCCCTGTGCCAAGCGCACTTTTTCGCCCGGATCGAGATCGCGGGCCGCCACAAATGCGATTTGTTCGGGCTGGATTTTGGCCCCGTCGTAGCACATATTCACGAGTTCCGGCCCGGCCTCCCCAATGAGAGACGCAATCACCATGCCATGAATGCTGCCGGAGGGCGAGGTGTGCGGCGTGTTGATATCGCCATGGGCATCCACCCACACCACCCCGACGCGAGCATCACCCGCAATCTTACACACGGCGGAGACTGTGCCGATGCTGATGCTGTGATCGCCACCGAGGAAGATAGCAAGCTCGTTGGGGCCAACGTTGCTGGTGGCGCGGGCATAAATTTCTTCAATCACGGCGCTCACCTCGCTGAGATGATGCATTGCGCCGTGTGTGTCTTCATCAAGTTCTTCCACCTGGGCGACGGCGATATTGCCCATATCCCAGACATCATAATTCAGTTTTTCAAGCGCACGCTGCAACCCGGCATAGCGAATCGCGCTCGGCCCCATATCGACGCCGCGCCGCCGCTGCCCTAAATCCATCGGGATGCCAAAAATGCGAATAATCCGTTGATCGGCCATGCCGTAGCTGTTCCTTGTTGAGGTTTATCGATGGGGATGATGGACGATGATGAGAGGAATGACCCTCGCTTATGATAGTAGGCGGGGGCAGGTTTGGCAATGTGGGGGTTTGATAATCTGATGGAGGAGATGAAAAGACTTCAAATGATTGGTGTTTTAACAATCAAACAGGGTGAGTCATGACTCACCCCTACAAAGACCGTGTAGGGGCGCAGCGTGCTGCATAGGCATTAAGCTAAGCCATTCTCAGCGAACGCCGACGGCTAAAGCCATCGGCTATGTCTTTAAAATCTGACAAACTGTGTCCTCATTGCGTTTTGACGCCGTTCCGTCCCCCTTAAGGGCGACACAGG
>DAOTUR010000817.1:0-4102 GCA_034436915.1 Anaerolineae bacterium | reverse complement strand
GCGCCAGCGGAAATGACGCCGCAATCAGGCCAATTTGCTGCGGCGTGGCATTGAAGCCGACGGCATAGAGATGCAGCAGCGGCAGGATGATCGTCAGGCCAAGCACATCGACGAAGACCAGGGCGAAAATGGGGGCAATACGGCCCATATCCAGCCCGCCCGACGGAGGAACGGCCTCTGTTGTAGGGGCGCGTGACAAGCCCTCTGATATCACTGCTGATGAAGAATCCTGTATCGTTTCACTCATAGAAGGCGCTTACTTGCCCTTCCACTGGACGGGATACTGCTTGGTAACGACAGCGGTCACGCCCGCCATAAAATCTTCCGTTCGCAAGAGCTGTGCCTGTGCCCACGCCTCCCATTGCAGATCACGGGCGTTGTCGGTCATGGCATTCACGACGCGCTTGGTATAGCTCACGGCCAGCGGCGCACTCAGCAGGATTTCCGCCGCGAGTTCTTCGGCTTTTTTCAACAGGTTATCTTTCGGCACGACATAATTGACGATGCCCCACTGCTCGGCCTGTGCCAGATCGATCATGCGGCCCGTCATGATGATCTCTTTGGCCCGCGATGGCCCGACCAGCTTGAACAGGCGTGTTGTGCCGCCCACGTCGGGGATCATGCCCAGGCGTGTTTCGGGCAGGCCATATTTGGTGCGCTCGGCAATGATGCGAAAATCGCACGCCAGCGACATCTCCATCGCCAGCCCCAACGCATAGCCATGCATCAGGCAAAAGGTCACGAGCGATGAATTTTCGATCTTGTTCATGACGTGCTGCAAGACCGAGGTGGTCGCAAACAGGTTATCGCGCCAGTTCGCGCCAAACTGCGGCGTCTCGCTCATAAACCCATTGAGATCGATGCCGGATGAAAACACCATGCCCTTTGCCCGAAAGAACAGCACGCGGGCGGTGCCATCGTTGAAGGCTTTTTCCGCTTCATCGACAGCGCGGCTGATTTCATCAATCATCTGGAAACTCATGGCGTTGCGTTTGTCCTCACGATTGAGGATGATCTCAAAAATCGCCTCGCGCTGTTCGGTGAGGATGGTCTCGTAGGGCATCAGAATTTCTTTCGTTCACGAAAAGTCAATCACCCTAGTATAGGCCCGTCATGACCGCCTGGGGAGATTTAAACAGCGGGGTTATTTCTTCTGCCCATAAATCTCACAGTTGGGAAAGAGTGACGAAAAGCCATACCAGCGAATCGCGTGCTGGTTAGGGCGCTCAACAGGCATGGGGCGGCCCTTTTCATACAAAACACCTTTGCGATAGGTGGTGTCTGCGCCCAGGATGAGCGTGTCTCCGTGAAATTCAAGCTGCTGCGTCTGCCAATAGAATGCAATCGGCAGCGTGACATTCACATCAAGCACGACCACCACTGTACACCCATCAACCTCATCAATCAGAGCATTGTGCTTCTGGTACAGGGTTGTCACAGGATAGTAACGCTGCGTGGTGCGCGTCCAGATGCCCAGGCCCATATCGAAACGCGGCAAACGCGCATCGGGCGCGGGCAGGGTCGCTAGCAAGCCCTGGCCCATCTTCGGCTCCTGGGGCAGACGATAGGTTGCAAAATAGCGGTCAGCCTCAGATCTCTCAGCGTCCGTCATTGTCATGAGCATCAAGTGGCTGTTGGGGTACGTAGTTATTGCCTCGGCGGACGTCATTTGGATTAATGGGGCAAGCCGCTCCAACCGCGCTCCCGCCAGGGGGCCATGAAGACAGACCCCTGTGATGTGATTCCAGTAGGACGATGTTTCCTGATCCGCGATGAGCGACATGGCGTCATAATACCCCTGGGCGGCAAAATGATAGAGTGTCTCATTCAGATGAGCATTGAAAAGGCTGCCCGCATTGCACAGCACACAAAAACTCGCCATCCAATCGACGCCGTTCCAGTGTCCTTGCGCGACATGATAATAAATCATATCCAGCATCGGCATCACAATCATCTGATCATTGAGAGATGCGACCAGGACATGATCTTGCGGCTTGATGCGCTGTAATTCCAATGCCTCCGCAAGAAGCATATAGTGTGTCGCCGTGAAAGGGTGTGGTTCGGGCGTCTCGTACAGAATCGCCCGTTGAACATCGAAATCTGACTGGAACATAAAATAAGACCTCACTCACAGACAGTAACATTGTGTCTCACATGATCGAAGAAAAGCATAAAGTTCTGACAGAAATATATCGCAAAATAACATCAGGGATGTGCTGAGCCACATCCCCGATATTTCAATAGAATGTTTTAACAGTATCTTACTCGCGCCGCTGTGAGATGAGCCTCCGCCACCTCGCACAGTGCCGCCCATGCCATCTCAACATCCTCCGCCTGCGTGCGCCAATTGGAGAAGGCCGCCCGTATCCCCGGCACACCCTGATAGACCGTCTGCGTCATAAAGACGCGACCATCATCGCGCAGCGCTGCAAGGAGTTGGGCTACTGTCTCAACTGAGAACGTGCCAAACTGATCGGACAGCGTGAAGCAGACGATATTCATCCGCACCGGGGCCAGCAGGCGGAACAGAGTCGATGACTCGATGTGCTGACCGAGCGCCTGAGCCGTATCGCAATTGCGCTCTACGATATCGCGGTAGCCCTCGCGCCCATAGGCTATGAGCGTGAACCATGCAGGCAGAGCGCGGAAACGGCGTGAATTTTCCGGCGCGAGATGGAAGAAATCGGGATCATCGCCCAGATCCGACAGATAGGCCGCGACGTTCTGGAAGATCGCCGCCTGCAATTTTTGATGCCGCGTAAAGATCATAGCGGAATCATACGGCACGTTGAGCCATTTATGCGCGTCAATCGTGAGCGAATCGGCCTGTGTGACGCCGTTGAGCAGATGTTGATAGCGCGGTGAACAGGCGGCAAACCCGCCAAAAGCGGCATCCACATGAAACCAGAAATTGTATGTGTCCTTGAGCGCTGCAATGCCCGCCAGATCATCAAAATCGACGGTGTTGACTGTGCCTGCGTTACCCACGACAATGCAGGGAGCGCCGTTCAAATCCTGCAAGCGGCGCTCTAAATCCGCCAGATCAACCGTCTCCCGATTGCCGCCCTGCTGCGCGACGCGCACCACGCTCTGCCGCCCCATGCCCAGCATCGCCAGCGCCTTGAGGATGCTGCTGTGCGGCGCACTGGACAGCACGGGGATTTGCGGCAGACCGTACAGCCCTTCCAGCGAGATGCTGCGCCCGTGCTGGCGTCCCACCCATTCGCGCCCCATCGCCAGCCCGACGAAGTTGGAGATCGTTGCACCGGAGACAAAAAGGCCCTTAAACTCGTTCGTCAGCCCGAACAACTGGCGCAGCAGATCAATCGCCTCATACTCGACCAGCGGCGCAACCGAATTGTTGCCATCAGCCAGATTGATATCGTAAGCGCTCGTCAGCCAGTCGCCCATGAGCGCGGCAGGCGTCGTGCCGCCCGTGACGAAGCCCCAATAACGCGGCCCGGCACTCGCGGCCATGCGCTGCCCATAGCGCTCATTAAAAAATGTGAGCGTGTCCGCGCCGCCTTTGCCTGCATCAGGCAGCGCAAGCGGCTGTGCTGTACCGCGATCCGTCGCGGGCGGCGTGGTCTCAATCTGGCTGAGATGGCGGGCGGCCTCCTCAAGTGTTTGTTGCAGCAGCGGCTTGATCTGCGCCTTGTCGTCTTTTAAGTGCTGATCCATACATCCCTCTGATCTGTGTGACATCTTTTCAGTGTAGGTCACACAAAAGCGCAGGATGTAGAGCCATTGCGGGCAAATAGAACCGCTTTGACGATAAGTGGGGCATGACAGGGCGCAAACTCTCGCGCCCCGTCTTCATTTATCCCTCGCGTTTCATGCCGCGCAGGGCCGAGCGTGCCATGCCGAATGCCACAACTGTCACCCCTATCGCGGCGATGAACAGCGTGACACGCGCCCCAAACAGCGTTGCAACCATGCCGCACACCAGCGCCCCAAGCGGAGACGCCGCTGTTGTCAGAAAATCAAAGCTGGCATTGGCCCGCCCCAACAGATGATCGGGGATGCGCGTCTGCCGCAGCGTCATGACATGAATGTCGTAGACTGTGCCTGCCGTATCACCAATGAGCTGCGCGGCCATCAT
>DAOTUR010000816.1:0-1657 GCA_034436915.1 Anaerolineae bacterium | reverse complement strand
ACGGTTATAGCTTTCCTGGTCTTGCTCAAGCGCCCAAAAGCAGTTCACATCGGCTGCCAACATTGGCACCGGAGCATATATCGGTTGATGCAACATTCAACAATCTCACTATAGTGACTCAGTAATCCACATTATAAACGCATTGACCCTGTATCCTATTGAAAAAATTCCGCATCTTTTTGTTGGAGCTTATTTGACTGTAGACGATAGTCCGCTGTGCCTCGCTCAGTGATCGTTGGCAGCCCTATACGCACCTTTTTGACCAATGTCGTTTGCGCCAGCGGGCTGTAGACCTCCAAACGGGCGGCGGTGATGGTGACGCCCGGTGGCAGGAACAGATCTTTGAAGCGCAGCCCAAGCGCACTGGCGTTTTTGCTGCTGCCATTGCCCACCCAGGCGCTGGAGCGCTCGCCCGTCCACTGCGAGCCATCCTCATTGATCAGATCGGCGGCGGCGCTCACGGGCAGCAGCAGGGTCACAGGCGTGCCCGCTGCGGCCGTGATGTTGAGCGTGACGGATGTCTCCGCGCAGGCATTGAGAGCATCACAAGCGCGATAGGTGAAGCCATCCTGACCGACATAACCCGTCTGGGGACGATAGAGGAAGCGGCCTGTGCTGTTCAGATTGAGCGTGCCATGCTGCACCGTCTCAAGCAAAGTGGCTTGCAGCAGCCCGCCTTCGGGATCGCTGTCATTGCTCAGGACGCCCGGTGCGGCCACCACAAGCGGTGAATTCATCGGCGTGTTGGCGGTGTCGGCGCGAGCGGTAGGTGGCTGATTGGCTTGACTGCTGATGACGAGATTGAGCAGCCTCGCCGCGCCCTGAGTGCCTGTGACCATAACGTAATAGTCGTACCCTGCCAGGATAGTGCCCGTCAGAACCGCACTGGTCACGCCATTTTGACAGCCAATCGAGATGGCCTCGCTGAGCGGTGCGCCGACAGGCACGACCCACAGCGACAAGGTATGAACAAAGTCAGTGCCGTTGGTTGTGGCGACCAGCGGCCCTGTATGCGTGCCGCGAATGCCAACTGCATGACCGGGCAGGGTGGCGCAGAGCGGGCGCGGCAGCGTGCCCATCGACAGGGGCACGGTCTCGGTGTTGGCGTGGAGCGTGAAAGAGGTTAGAAGGTCGCTGAGAATATACTGGCCGCTGCTGCCTACGAGACCCGTTGGCAGGAGCGTTGTGGCGCTGACCTCCGTTGCGGCGCGGCTCATCAGGTCGTTGGTCTGCGGGCCATGAAGCGGGGTGTGCGTGCGGGCGGTGCATAAATACGCTGTCCCCGTCAGCAAATTGGCGATGCTGCCCGCGCTGCTGGTTTTGTTGGCGACGAGACTGCTGAAAACAGATGGATCATTGACACTCTGACGGCAGCCGATCTCATAGCCTCCCTGATCGCCTGTATAGAGGATGGGCGTCCAACTGAGCGGAATCGTGCTGGTGGTGGGTGTGCCTGCCATAATCGCAGTCGGGGCGATGGTTTGGGTTGTGTTCCAGCCTGAGCTTCTGCTGTTGAGGAAGGTTGTCAGCGTGGCATCGGTAATTATTCAGCTATCCATGCGAGATCGGGGTGGGGAGCGAGAACGGTCTTGAGGGTTGCAAAAACATCACGGCCTTGTCGCCGCGCCGTTTCGAGGATCGAGAGAAGATTGGCATA
>DAOTUR010000815.1:0-21362 GCA_034436915.1 Anaerolineae bacterium | reverse complement strand
TCACAGAGATTCAGACGCGGCTCGGTTTGCCCGTCTTCGTCAAGCCCGCCACATTGGGATCGAGCATCGGCATCAACCGCGCCAATGATGCGGAGTTTTTGCGGATTGCGATTGACATCGCTGCCAATTTTGACCGCCGCATCCTGATCGAAAAGGCCGTGACGGAGTGTGTCGAAATCAACTGCGCCGTGATGGGCTACGAAAACGATATCACCACGTCTGTTTTAGAGCAGCCCGTCCACTGGGATGAATTTCTGTCCTATGAGGATAAGTATCTGCGCAGCGGCACAAAGGGGATGCAGAGCGCAGAACGCCACATCCCGGCCCCGCTGACGCCTGACCTGACGGCCCGTATCCAGCAGATCGCCCGCGATGCCTTCATCGCCACCGATGGGCGCGGCATCACGCGGATTGATTTCCTGGTGCAGCCTGAGACCAACACCGTCTATCTCAATGAGATGAACACCATGCCCGGCTCATTGGCGCTGTATCTGTGGCAGGCCAGCGGCATGACCGCGCCGCAGGTGATTGATCGCCTTGTCGCCCTGGCCCGCACCGCCCATGCCGACAAGCGCCGCAATGTCTATGATTATCAGAGCAATCTGCTCAATCTGGCGGCCAGTCGTGGGGTCAAGGGAACCAAAGGCAAACTGGCAGTGTCTCAGACACATTCGCCAGATCGCTGAAAAGCGATTACAATCAGCCTCAGTACATGAGATTCGGCATTGAATAAGGGGGAGTGGGTCTTGCGACACATCATCGGCGCGGCATGTGGTCTGTTTATGATTGCGTTAGCCGCGTGCCAACCCAATCCCACGGTTGTCACAAAAGTTCCCGTCTCGCCAACACTCGTTGGAGCGTTTGTTCCGACGCGCATCCCCACAGAAACAGCCACGGCTACTTCGACCAGCACGCTGACAGCGACGCCAACGGCTACGGCCACGTCAACCATGACGCTGACACTGACCCCAACAACGACGCTTACACCGACAGCCACGCCCACAAACACAGCGACGCCCACAAACACATCCACCAGCACAGCGACGCCCACATTTACGGCGACGGCCAGTCGAACGCCATCAGCCACGCCTACGATGATCGTGTTCATAACATCTACACTTATCACGCCGACCTCTAGTGGCACGCGCATCATTATTGGCAGCGGCCCCACCCCGATTGCGGCGGAGGCAGGCAATTTCTCCTATGATGGCACGATTAATGATGAGCTGCCTCGCGTGCCAGTGGCATTTGACGGAAAAGCAGGCGAGGTCATCGGCATTGAGATGCAGGTGGCATCGGGCGATCTTGACCCCTATCTGCTGCTGACCAATGCCAACGGCGATATCCTGATTGAAAATGACGATGATCCGCTGGGCTTTGGGCGGGATGCTTATATTCGTGAGTTCACGCTGCCAAAGGACGACCAGTACATCATCATTGCCACCCGCCTTGACCAGAACGATGGCAGCACCGAAGGCGATTTTGTGCTGACGCTGGAACGCCGCGTGAGCGCCGCGAGCACACCAGAGATCACGGCTGAGAGCGATGGCCCGCAGCCCATCACCTGTGGTCAATCCCTCTCAGAGACTATCGATGATACGACCTTCACATGGCGCTTCTCGTTTGAGGCGGTAAAAGATCAGACGATTGGTATCCAGATGGTGGCAACGTCGGGCGATCTCGATAGTATTGTGCGTCTGTTCAATGACAGCGGGGACATGTTGCAGGAGAACGATGATGATCCTCTGGGGGTGGGGAAAGATGCCTACCTGCGCGATATCGTCATCCCGACTGATGGCAACTATATCATCGAGGCCACTCGCTTTAAAGAGGCCGATGGCCCGACCAGCGGCGATTTCGATGTGACGCTGATTTGCCCGTAAACATGATCGTTATTTACGGTGGTCTGTAGGGACACGGCAGGCCGTGTCCTAACGTGTGGACACGGCCCGCCTTGTCCCTACGATAACGATCCATGTAGCGGCGTACTAACTGCTCTCTTTGCCCACGAAGCGATAGCCCACGCCATATTCATTGTGAATATAGGTCGGATTTTTGACATCTGGCTCGATCTTGCGGCGCAGATGCGACACGTAAATGCGCGGGTAGTGATGTTCGCTCGTGTATTCCACGCCCCACACCCATTCCAACAGTTGTTGAAAGCTCAAGACTTCGCCCGGATTGCGGATGAAGGTCGCCAGCAGCTTAAACTCCGTCGGCGTCAGGCGGATTTCTTCGCCACCCGCCGTGACACGCCGCGCCTTGAGATCGATGATGAGATAGCCATCATCAAATTTCGTGATCAGTTCCGTCGGATCATCCTGGATACGAGCGCGGCGCAGCAGCGCCTTGATCCGCGCATGAAATTCGATTTTGCCCAGCGGCTTAATCATGTATTCGTCGGCCCCGCGATTCAGCCCTTCGGCAATTTCCTGTTCGCTCACCGCATGGGCGGTCATCATGAGAATCGGCACATTTGAGATCTCGCGGATGCGCTGACAGACGGTGAAGCCATCCATGCCGGGCAGCGCCACATCCAGCACAACCAGATCAAAGCGACCACTTTGAAATTGACGCAGCCCTTCAAGGCCGTTCTTGCACAGCAGCACCTCGAACTGATGGCGTTGCAGATCGAGCTGTAGCAAACGGCCCAATTCATCATCATCTTCAATAATCAACACATGTGAATTTGAGTTCATCCTGGGAGGCCTCTTCTGCTTATGCTCACTCAATCAAACGAAATTGTAGCACTGCCGCCGTAGGTTTCAAATTGCCTGGGATGTGTGCTATCATGCAGCGCGGTTTGCCACACCCTGAGGGAGAGCCGGACGTGCCCTATCGTTCCGGAGATGAACGCCGTAATAAAGTCCAGATCGGCGCTGGTTGGTCGATGTGGGGCGGCACACCGCCAACACCCATTCCAGAGCGTGTCCTTGATGGAATTCCAGGATTTCTCGCATGGCTGGCGCTGCTGTTCAGCGTGGCGAGTGCTGTTGCATTTCCCCGGACTCTGCTGTTTCTGGCGGGCCTCGTCGGTCTATACTCAGCGATTCGCTTTGGGCTGGCCGCCGTCTTCAACCAATGGGGTCTGTATCAGATTCGCCAATGGGAGAAAAAAGACTGGTACGCGATCTATCAAGAACAGGCCACGCCGCAGGCTCTGCCCTGGTCGGCTGTCAAACACATCGTCATTATCCCCAATTATAAAGAACCTCTAAACGTTTTGCGGCGCACGCTGGATAACCTGAAAAACCAGTATGAAGCACAGGATCGCCTCGTGGTGGTGCTGGCGATGGAGGCCGCCGAAGCCGACAGCATGGCGAAAGCTGAACTGCTTAAAAATGAGTATACAGGCTGTTTTCATAAGCTGTACTACACCGTTCATCCTCGCGGCCTGCCTGGAGAGATACAGTGTAAATCCGCCAATGAATCCTGGGCGGCCCGCTGGATCAAGCGCAAGCTGATTGAAGAGCTGCGCTGGGATATGGATACCCTATGTGTCACGACCCAGGATGCGGATACGACGTGGCATCCGCAGTTTTTCTATGCCCTCACCCACCTGTTTGCCATCAACGCAGATCGCTATTTACGCTTCTGGCAGTCACCCATTCGCTATCACGGCAAAATCTGGGAAATTAACCCACTGCTGCGGATCGTCAATGCCTATGCAACGGCGATGGAGCTGGCGTATCTGGCCTCGCCCTGGTGGAAGGCCATGCCCATGTCCTCCTATTCCCTGAGCCTGCGCCTACTCGATGCCAGCGGCTACTGGGATGGCGATGTAATCGCGGATGAATGGCATATGTTCATCAAGGCGTATTTTTCCCGCGAAGGCCGTGTCCAGCTTGAGTCGGTCATGCTGCCCTTCATCGCCGATGCCACTGTGGGTGAATCGGTCATTGATGAACTGCGTGAGCGCTATCAGCAGACGCTGCGCCATGCCTGGGGCAGCAAAGAGGTCGGCTATATGGTCGCCAAAATCATCGACCATCCCGAAGCGCCGTTCTTTCTCTCCACACGCCTGCTCATTCGCATCGCCCATGATATTTTGCTGGCCGGCGCAGGCTGGATCATCCTGACAGTGGGATCGCAACTTCCCGTCCTGCTGCACCCGGAATTGGCCCCGTTCCAGTTGGGGGATGTGCTGCAAAAGCCCTATCCGCTGGTCTTTCTGGGCGAACAATTGGCGGCCAATCCCACCTGGGCGATGATTCTGTTCGCCAGCGCGATTGTGATTGTGGCGGGCATGATCTTCTGGTTGCAAGATGTGACAGTACGCCCGCCCCGCATTGCACGCATGACCGTGACGGAGTTTTTCTGGACGCTGATCAGCTTCCCGATGCTGCCCATCCTCACGCTGGTCGTGGTGGCTGTGCCTACCCTGCTGGCACAGACGCGGCTCCTCTTGGGGATTCCGCTGCAATTCCGCGTGACGAAGAAGATTTAACGTCTCTGATGATATGCGTTTTGGGCGGACGAGGCGGGCCTCGTCCCTACAAATTGATGATCGAGGGTTCGATATTGTGGGGGGGATTGGAGGTTTGTAGGGGCAGGATACATCCTGCCCACGTCAAATCGCCTACACATCACCAGGGGCGCGATATATCGCGCCCCTACAAGGAATTTTTTTCTCATGGATACGTGATAGATACCTAAACCACGCTGCCCCCACAACCTGATTATTTTGTCACGATCACCAGAACACCCGCTGCGTCTGTTTTGTAGAACGTGCCCGATGCAAGCGTGACGGTTGTCGTGTCCCCATTGGGCGTGATCGTCGCATCATAGCCTGTATTGGGCGCAAGACCGGTGATGAGATGCGTCGTCAGTGTCGATGCAGCATTATACGTGAGCGACGAGGCCGCAGCATCGGTATGAGTCGGGAACAGCACAAGCGTTGTGCCGACTGCCGCCCCCTCATAGCTTCCATCAACGGATGTAATAAGAGATGTTGGCAGTGCCACCGTGCCTGCATCAGCTCCTTGAAGCACATGCAAAAAGCGTTCCTCCGCTCTATTCTGCGAATCGACTTCGAGATGGTATGTCATCGGCTCATAATGCGCGGGCGGGCCGCTGGCTTCATCCGCCCACAGGGACACACGCGGCACAGCAGCGGCAGGCAGCAGCGACGTAATATAGAGCCTCTGGCCCTTCACCGTCGTCATCGTAACGAGCAAACCATTCACGGCGGCCTCATAGGGCAGATTGAGATGGAAGCGTTTGAGGCGATCCCCGGATTTCGTGATCGCCCTGTCATACACAATCACCACATCCGGCTTGAGCCACAGCACCGAGCGGCTGACGTGCAGGACGCCGTTAAGCCCCTCATAATCGGTGTTATAGAGATTAGTGGAATCACCATAGGCAAACAGATAGCCGCCGCCCTCGCTGTAAATCGGCTGGACAGGATCATTGGCGGAGTACAGCCACTGCGACCCGCGCTCCCACAGCATGTGCCGAAAATCATCCCGATCCAGCGGATCGTTTTGCACGCCGAGCGTATTGAGATGATCGGAGGCGATGTAATCCAGATCATAGCCGACGTGAACTTTGGTCAGCCATTCGCCGCGCCGATAGAACTCAATCGCGTTGCCATTGGCGGCATTATGATCGACACGATCCCAACTGAGCGCATAGGTAAACCATGTCGCGTCCGGCGTCCAATCGGTGCGCGAGAGCAAACGACGCATCCCCGATGCATACCATGTCGTCGGATACGAGGGGCGCGGATCGGTTAGGGCGGGCGCTGTCGGATCAAACAGCATGAAATACAGCATCGTCTTGTACAACTCGCTCGGATCATTCGAGCGATCCACAACCGCCTCTGCGCCGCCCATGCCCGTATTGGCTTCGAGCCAGCGCAGGGCATTCAGGCGTTCAGGGTTGTTGGTCAGCGAGTCGTAAATGCCCAACGGCCCGAATAGCTCAATGAAATCCGGTGTGAGATAATCCTGGCCGCTGCCGTACCAGGCGGGCTGATACACCTGCCGCCCATAATCGGGCCGTTCCACAGTGGCCGGACTCAGGGAGTGGGCATAGGCCCGCAGCGTGTCATCCCAGAAGGGGTTTTGCGCGAATGTGACCTGCTGGCCGTATTGGACCGCATCATCGTAACCCGCTGTATGCAGCGCCAGCAAAAACTCTGCCGCGTAGCCCACCGACTGCGGGCTGTACTCAAAGCCCTCTGTGCCAAAGCCGCCTGCCGCCTCGGTGCGCGTGAGATGGTCATGCACATACAGCCATGCCCCAATCGATTGATCCAGATAGGTTTTTAGCGCCCCATCGGGATCATCCGACGGATCGAAGGCCAGCGCCATCATGCCCATATTCCGCATGTGGGCCGTGTAGTAGTTGTTGCCCGCCCAGCGCACACGATCTACTTCACTCACGAGAATGGGATCATTCAGCACGCCCAACGGCTCCGGGTGATTCATGGTCGTGGTTTCGGCGTGCGTCAGCTCATCCATCCAGCGCAAAAAGACCTTGCGAATTGTGGCTTTGTCTTCGGCGGTCAGCGTGGGGTAAATCCAATCGGCAGTGAGGGAAAAGCTCACGCCATACCAGCGTGAGCGATCACTGATGCTGAAAGCAGGGTCACGAAACGGCTCTCCCGCCGCCACGCCCTGCGCCGCCGCATTGATGACGTGCATGAGCAGAGTGCGGGCACGCTGGGCATACTCGTCACGCTGGGCCGTATCGGGGTGAATGAGCGACATGAAGGCAAACAGCGCCGCATAATTCTCGGTCACATAATCTTCATAGGCATAGCCGCCCAGATCGCCCGCAGCAATGACACCTGCATCCATATCGGCCTTGCCCTGCTCCGCCGCAGGCAGCAGCGACTCAGTGTAGAACGGGCTGCCATTCGCAGCCCACTGGCGGTACTGCTCCAGGCTGCTCGTCGTCAGCCACAAGCGCGGATGGGCGGCCTCCTGTGCGCCGACGATTTGCAAACCCAACCATAAAACGCAGATAGCTAACAAAATTCGCTTCATCAGACTCTCCTGTAAAGATCACCATTCTCAATTAGAGTTTGTTATGCAGCGAAATACAACAAAATATAACGCTTTATAAATTCAAAATCCTGTAAAGATATGGCTGATCCGATCACAGCTTGATAGTCTAATCCTTGATCTCAGGGACACGGCGAATGTCCGAGTCTGTAAACAAGTCTGCCTCATCGACGCTGCGCGTACTAAATTCGGAGACAATCGCCCCCTCCGGCCCGCCCTGAAACCAGTGCCATGTTTGCGGCATGATGGTGTACTGCTCGCCGGGATGCAGGATGATCTCGTGCCAGACGGTGTAGGTGTCTTTGCGATGAGCGGGCGGCGTGGCTTTGGGATTGGGCGCAGCTTCACCTTCCACATACAGATACACCGTCCCCCAGCGGCAGCGGAACGTCTCCTGCTTGCCGATGTAATTCAGGGCTGGAATCGGCGGATGCTTGTGCTGCGGGCAGGTCTGCGCGGGCAGCAGGATGAGTTCTTTGGCGCAGTAGTGCTCATCATTGAAATACGTGATGAGCGCCAGCCCGGTTGATTCATATTCTCCCAGGTTGAGATCGGCAATCTCAATGTTTTGCTGTTCTTCGGGCGTGAGCACAATCCCCGCCCGATCAAGATAGGCTTTTGCCATCTCCTGATAGCGGGCAACGTCGGCGCGTGTCATGGGCATAATCTTGTCTCCTGATATGTTGTTTGAGAGGCTGTGTAGAGGCACAAGGAACTATGCCTCTACACAGGCTATTTAACCTCAGTTTTGGATAGGTTTTTTTACAGTATATTTGGCTCTTTCGCCCTCACACCAACCCCTCTCCCACTGCATGGTAAAGGGCTTTACCCCACTCTCCTCCTCGCCCCTTGTGGGAGAGGAGGCCGGGTGGTGAGGGGTGGTCAGTAGAGCTATCCAAAACTCAGGCTATTTACTTCGCAGGCACGACGAACACGGCTGTCGTGTAGGCCGGAACCGTGAAGGCTCCGCTGGTCGGATCGTAGCTGGCCGTCGTCATGGTGGCATCGCTGCTAGAGGCCAACAGCGGGTGCAGCTCATAGCCCATGTTGACAAAGCTCGTATCGGTGAACGTGGTGTCTTTTGCCGTCCCATTGAAGATCACGACGACCTGATCATATTCCGCGTCAACTTCATCGCCCTTTGTATCGTCCAAATGCATGACGACCACGCTAGGAAGCTGCTTTGAGCCTGTGTTGGGGAACGTCAGCTTCTGCATGATCTGGTCGCCTGTCTGCAAACGCAGCAGGGCCGTATCCTTACGCACGCGCAGCATATCCTCAAACATGCTCAGGCTCATCTCAATGTGCGCCTTATCCATCTTCAGCGTCGCATCAGCCAGCAGCGGCTGAATCAGCGGCCACGCATTGGCGTTATCGCCCTGCGGCGGCATCCCCACGCCAAAGTTATTTGACTCGTAGGTGAAATCCAGCCGATTGAACCAATCGCCGGAGTTATAACTGTTGCGATCCATCGATTTTGAGCGCAGCAGTTCATCGCCCGCATGGATGAAGGGCACACCCTGGGCATACATGACATAGCTCATGCCGAGGATTTGCATCCGCACGCGATCATCGGGCGTGGTATCACGCGGTGCTTTGAAAGCAATCGCATCGTACAGGGTTTCGTTATCGTGCGCCGAGACATACACGATATTCTCCTGCGGATCGCTGGTGTAGCCTGCGGGCGCACCGTTGTAATCGACCTCCATGCCCAGGACAGGTTTGTCCTCATAGCCCGTGAAAGAGAAATCACGCAGATTGCCCGCCAGCCCAATGCGGGCCAGATCACCAAAGTGCAGCGCCATATCCTGATCGGTGTTGACATCCAGCAAACCATTCGGCGCATTGTAGAGGCCATTGGACAGCCCCTGCTCAAGCTGATCGCCAAAGGGACTGCCACCGCGCACCGCATCGCGCAAACGATCATTGAAGACTCCAATGCCCGTGCCTGCGATATTCAACTGTGAGGCATTGAGGCCACGTGCATTCTTTGCGACTTCGCCAAAATCCCAGCCTTCGCCGTAGACATAGATTGACTTGCCATCGACGCCATCTTTTTCCATCGTCAGCGTATCGAGGGCAGCGCGGACTTCCTTCATGTCTTCCAGCATATGATGGCCCATCAGGTCGAAGCGGAAGCCATCAATTTTGTATTCAATGGCGTTCAACACCAGCGTATCGATCATGAGGCGGCGCATCATATTGTGTTCGCTGGCGGTGTTGGCACAGCAGGTGCTCTTGGCGACAATGCCGCGTTCATCCAGGCGGTGATAGTAGCCGGGGACGATGCGATCCAGCACCGAGCGGTTGTCCTGGCCGGACGCATTGGTGTGATTGAAGACGACATCCTGCACCACGCGCAGACCCATACCGTTCAGCGCGACCACCATCTGGCGATATTCCAGGATGCGCTGCCAGCCATCCGGATTGGTGCTGTAGCTGCCTTCTGGCACGGCGTAATGATAGGGATCATAGCCCCAGTTGTAGCCATCCAGCTCACGGAACTGCGCCAGAAGCTTCTGCTGCTCCTCGCTGTCAGGCGCGAGTGTGGCGAGGTCTTCATAATCGGGCAGGAACCAGCGCTTTTTATTCTCGTTGATAGTAGCGATATCGAACGTCGGCAGAAGATGAAGGTGCGTCAGACCTGCCGTCGCCAGCCGCTTGAGATGCTGAACACCGCTGCCTTCTACCACCGTAAACGCGAGATAGGTTCCACGATAATCGGGCGGCACGCTCTCATCGAAGGCGCTGAAATCCCGAATATGCAGTTCGTACAGCACGATATCTTCGGGCGCGGCCAGCGGCGGCTTGACGAGGGTGTCCCAGTCCTGCGGCTTGAGGGCGGCATCCTTGAGATCGACCAATTGGCTGCGAAGGCTGTTGATCGACAGGCTGTAGGAATACGGGTCTGTCACATCATTGGTGACGATTTGCTGCACGGCGGGCGCGTAGACCTGCACGCGGAAGAGATAGAATTGATTCTTCCATGCCGCCTCGCCCTTGATATGCCATGTGCCAGTCGCGGCATCATTCATCATCGGCACAACCTGCGGCTCGCCTTTGGGATTGCTATCTGCATACAGCAAGAAATCTACGCTGCGGGCAGTGGGGGCCCAGAGAGTGACACTTGGCGTGTCTGCCTCCCAGACTGTGCCAATATCGCCTGTGTAGGTGTACAGATCATCCAGCACACCAGGGATTTGTACGCCCGCAAGGTCAACAAGCTGATCGCCTTTATAGGCCGCCAGCGCAAATTGTCCCTTGAGAATCTCAGGCACACGGCTGATATCGCTCAGGCGGAAGGCCGCAAATGCCGCGATCTGCGGGAATTTCGTCATCACATCTTTGGGCAAGCCCTCGGCCACAGGCGCAAGGTCAAGCGTCTCGTATGTGCCTTCCAACCCAAACAGCGAGACCTTCAAGCTGGCATCAGCGCTGTAGAGTACCTTGTACGTCGTATCGGGATCAACCTTCACATCCCAGGCAAAGGTATCGCGCAGCACCCAATGTGCTTTTTGTTCGCGCAGGTTCGCCCCGCTGACGGCGGCTCCGCCTGCTGTAATTGCCATTGCATCAAGATTTGAGTCATAGGCGAATGTTGTGGCTTCGCCCGTTTTGCCCACCTTGAACATCATTTGCTCACCCTGTGCTGTGCCATTGACGGCTACCTGTGCTTCATAATCGCCCGCTGGAATCGCGTTCGTCTGCCACAGATAGATACCATCCCCGTCCACATCTTGCAACCATGAGCGCATACAATCGGCTGCATTATCGCTTTTGCAGCCAATCTCATCCTGATACGTGCCGGGCATGGTGATGATCTTCTGGCGCACCGTATCTGCAATCCAGTGGGTCTTGTGATCGTAGTAGAACGTAATGGGCCTATCTTTTGCTACGTCAAGCTTGATATTGCCGCCGCCTGCATCCGCGACAGGGCCATAATTTTCCGTCCAGTTACCATTGATGGCGACTTTGTACTCATAGCTTCCCGCAGGCAGCTTATCGAACGTCCGCATCCAGACATCATCGGCGGCGTTGTATTCCAGCTTCGTGGCATCGCAGTCGGGCTGCCATTCACCAGGACACCCCAGCAGCGGCTGAATCGTCCCCGGCACATTGACCATATCCGCTATAACCGCAGGGGGTGCGGCCACAACCTCACCACCGCCATTCACGCTGTCCGTCACCATGCCCGCCTTGTGGTCATAGGTGAAGGTCACAGCCGTATCGGCATCGAGCACAAGCGGGATATTATCGCCGCCCATCTTCCCATTCAGGCCAAAATTCACATCCCAATTGCCATTGAGAGCCGCCTTGTATTCATACTTGCCCGCAGGCAGTTGGAACGTCCCCTCCCAGACATCCTTGTCGGCGTTATAGGTCAGCGACGTATTTTTACAATCTGGCTGCCAATCGCCCGGACAGCCCAGTTTACTCTGGATTGTCCCGGCAATGGTGACAAGATCAGGCGTCGGGACGGTCTGAGCACTCACACCAATGCAGAAGGCGCACAGAAAAAGAAGCACCCACACGGCACGAAAAGATTTTAATCGCATAACATCCTCCAAACGTATTTTTACCGTCAGTAAACCGACTTTTTTAGCTTATCGAACCGTTTAAGAAGATGCCACTCGAAATCTCAATAAAATATACAAATTTGTTTACAGGTGTGAATCTTTCGCCTCATCCGTCGTGCTCTCTGCTACACTGAAGGGGTGATTCATCGCGTCCGAAGGGCCTCTATGCTCTACGATATTTCTCGTCTGGTATCTCCTGAGACACGGGTCTGGCCGGGTGATCGACCCTACGAGGTCACACCGCAGCTTAAACTCGCGCAAGGAGCCTCCGTCAACCTGACCAGCCTCAGCCTCAGTCCGCACACAGGGTCGCACGCCGATGCCTACTGGCATTATGAGGATGCGGGCGCGAAGGCAGCGGACATGCCGCTTGATGCCTATATCGGACGTGCGCGACTTGTGACGGTGATGAAGCATGATGGCCCCCTCCATCTGTCTGATTTTGGGCATGTTGATCTGGTCGGCGGTGAGCGCCTGCTGATTCACAGCACCGTGAGCAATCTGCCTGAGACACAGTGGCCGGAACAATTCCCCTCGCTCAGCGTTGAATTGATTGAGCATCTGGCCGGACTGGGCTATCGGTTGATTGGCCTCGATTCGCCATCGGTTGATGTCTTCGACAGCAAGGATCTGCCCTGCCATCATGCCCTGCATCGGTTGGGCCTCGTCAACCTGGAGTGCCTGATGCTGGCTGCGGTGCCGGATGGTGATTACGAACTGATCGCTTTGCCGCTTCGTTTCACGGGCGCGTGTGCATCGCCTGTACGCGCCATTTTGCGGACGTTATAGAAGGAGTCATGGATATGTCGGCAACAGGATTGATCTTCTTTTTTCTCTTTGCAGCCATTCTCGTCGGCGTGTACATTGCCATGCGGCGGCGGTTGGCCCCGGTCAGGATTCTGGCAGCGGTGGGCGTCTTCGGCGGGATCGTCAGCATGACCCTGTTTGCCATGAGCCAGGAGAACATCGTCTTCGTCCATGCCCTGCTCGTGGGCGTGGTGTTGGGCGGCGGCCTGAGCATGGCCGTCATCATGATGGCATGGTATTTTCTTACGCAGGAATTACGTGCCGCACATGGGTCTAAATAATCTCTGCAACGCTTCAAAAGCTGTTCCTCAGCGCGAGACAATCAGGGTGATCGCCAAATCGCCCTGATTGGTCTTTGATTATGACCAATCATTACGTAAACTTAGCCTACTTTAACAGGTTGTTTCGTCTCTCAGGGGGGAGTTTGCTAGACTCTGTGAGGTTTGCCCTGTACCGCGTTGTATAATCCCATGTTGCAAAATCGCTTACATCTAAGGACAGCGTATGAAGCATATCTGTGTAATTGGGTCGGGCTATGTCGGGATGGTAACGGCCACCTGCTTTGCTGACCTGGGCAATCATGTTGTGACCGTTGATATCGATCAACGCAAGATCGATAAGCTGCATCAGGGCATGATGCCGATTTATGAGCCGGGGCTGGAAGAGTTGGTCGAGCGGAATGTGAAGGCGGGCCGCCTGCATTTCACAACTTCCTATGACGAGGGCTTAAAAGAGGCCGAGTTTGTTTTCGTCTGCGTCGGCACGCCGTCCGCCGTTGATGGCGAGGCCGATCTGAAGTATGTGCGGGCCGCCGCCCAGACCATCGCGGAGAAAATGAAACATCCTCTCGTCATTATCAACAAATCGACGGTTCCGGTGGGAACGGGCGACTGGACAACCGAGATCGTCCAGAAATCACAGCCCACCCCGATTGATTTTTCCGTCGTGAGCTGCCCGGAGTTCCTGCGCGAAGGCACGGCCATTGGCGACTTCATGCACCCGGATCGCACTGTGCTTGGCTCGACCAATCGCAAAGCCGCCGAATCGGTTGCCGAGTTGTACGAGTCATTGGGCGGAGCCATTGTCATCACCGATATCCGCACGGCGGAGATGATCAAGTACGCCTCAAACGCCTTCCTTGCCACGCGCATCAGCTTCATCAACGAGATCAGCATCATTTGCGAACGGCTCGGCGCGGATGTGATGGAAGTGGCACGCGGCATGGGCATCGACAAGCGTATCGGGCCGCACTTCCTGAATGCAGGTGCGGGGTACGGGGGCTCATGCTTCCCCAAAGACGTAAAAGCGCTTGCCAATATGGCCCTTACGCATGGGATGCACCCGCAACTGCTGAATGCCGTCATGGAAATCAATGATTTCCAGCGCAAGCACGTCATCCTCAAGGTGCGTGATCTGCTCGGCGGCACGATGGAGGGCAAGACGATTGGTCTGCTCGGTCTGGCCTTCAAGCCCAACACCGATGATGTGCGCGACGCGCCCTCGCTGACGATTGCCCGCTCCATCGTGAATCAGGGCGGCAAAATCCGTGCGTATGATCCGGTGGCAATGGAAACCGCCAGCGCTGAATTCAAGGCGATGATGCTGTGCGAAACCGCCTATGAGGTCGCCGATGGCGCAGATGCTGTGGTCGTCATCACCGAGTGGAACGAATTCAAGCAGCTTGATATGACGCGACTGCGTGACATGATGAAGACCCCCAACCTGATTGATGCCCGCAACCTGTATGATCCGGCAGATATGCAGGCGATTGGCTTCACCTATCGCGGCATGGGACGCGGCTACAACGGCCAGGGCGTCAAAGAAGAATAAATTGCACAACACGGCGAAAAGCCCCTCTCCCACGTCACGGAAGAGGGGCTTTTGGGCTCCTCCTCGCCCCTTGTGGGAGAGGAGGTTGGGTGGTGAGGGGTTATAACATTATCCCCAGGGGTTGTTACGGCGGCGTCCGCCACCCTGCTCACGATCATTCCCGCCCTGGCTGCGCTGCATGGCACGACGGGCTTTTTGCACGTCGCTCTCATGCTTGAGCAGCACCGTCAGCGTGGTTTCCAGCGTGCGCTGATCGAGGGCATTGGCGTTCAACATCATCAGGGCTTTGGCCCAGTCCAGTGTTTCGCTCACACTCGGATTCTTCTTCAAATCCAGGCCGCGCAAACTCTGAACATACTCAACGGCCTGCCGCGCCAGCTTTTCATTCAACTGCGGCAGACGCTGGCGCACAATGTTGATTTCATTTTCCAACGACGGATAATCGATGAAGAGATACAGGCAGCGCCGCTTGAGGGCTTCGCTCAATTCACGGGTGTTATTGCTCGTGAGGACGACGAAGGGGCGATGTTTGGCTTCAATCGTTCCCAACTCCGGGATTGAGACCTGAAAATCGCTGAGGATTTCCAGCAAAAACGCTTCAAACTCGGCATCGGCCCGATCAATTTCATCAATGAGCAGGACGACAGGCACATCCGATAACACCGCCTTCAGCAGCGGACGCGCCAATAAAAAGCGCTCACTGAAGAAGACATCATCTTCGCGGGCGAGGCGATCTGCGGCATCGGTCAGGCTTTCGGCCTCCGTCACCATCTGGCTCAGTTTATCGCGCAGAAGCTGCGTATAGAGCATCTGCTTGGCATATTCCCATTCGTACAGCGCCTTGCTCTCATCGAGTCCTTCATAACATTGCAGACGGATGAGCGGCATCCCGGCGGCCTTGGCCCATGATTTGGCAAGTTCCGTCTTACCGACACCCGCCGGCCCCTCCGCCAGCAGCGGCTTGCCCAATTGGGTCGCCAAAAACACCACTGTGGAAATTTCTTCACTGGCGATATACTGCTGATCCGCCAGGGCTTTTGTTACTTGACCCACATTGAGAGACATGAGGTAACGAACTCCCTATCGGTATTGAAGAAAGCAGCACGACGCTACCTCCACCTCTAACTATATCGCTACTTTTTGCGCCTGCAAGCTAATCGTCCGTCTAGGGGCTGTCTTCGCTCAAAGCCTCATGATCCGTTCAAAATTGCGTTTTCTCACACTGTCTCTTTCCCAAGAGAAAAGAAATCGTTAAAGTCCCCCTATCTATAGGGGGCCAGAACACACCCGTATCGCTACAATGAGAATGTACGAAGGAGTCAGCCTGTATGCGACGTTCCACTCTTGTGGTCATTCTGTTTGCCCTCATCGTTGGGGCGCTCATCGGCTATAACCAGTATGTCAAGCAACAGCCTCCTATGCAGATCACGCTGGCGGTTGATCCCCTGGTTGAAGATTGGGTACGGGCCGCTGTCGATCAGTACAACGCGACTGATCCCCGCGTCCAGAATGGATCGGTGCGGATTCAGTATCGCGTTGAGAGTGTCGTTGGCGATGTGAAAGCCTGGACGGGACAAAGTGGATGGACATCGGAGAAGCATCCCATGCTGTGGATTCCCGCCTCATCGCTGGCGGTGCAGTATTATCCCTCATCGCCTTTCCAACCCGTTGAAGCATCGCTGGCCCGCACGCCGCTGGTGTGGGGTGGCTTTCGCAGCCGTTTAGAAGCCCTGTCGCCCACTGGCACAGCCATCGATTGGCCCATCGTCTCGGAGGCGCTGAAAAATGCGACATGGGCGGCTGTCGGCAATTCAGGCATTCAGGGCAATATCAATATGGCCATGAATGACCCCTCCACCGCAAGTGCCGGACTTGCCGCGATTCTGACCGGGATTGCAGCGCTCAACAGCACGGACACGATCACTAGCGCCGTCCTCAACGCGAATCCGACGCGCACATGGTTGAGCAGTGTCGATGACAGTATTCGCGGCCTGCGATCCGTCTCAGCCGCTGAGGATATGGCCCGCTACGGGGCATCGCGGGTACAGTTTGGCCTGCTGCCGGAAGCACAATGGCTGACGAGCCTGAATGATTTACGCCGTAGCGAAGATTTCCGTTTTAGCTATCCCGCTTACCAGTTCATCCTCAACGCGCCGCTGGTGCTCTGGACGGATAAAAATACGACGGATGTCCAGAAACAGGCGGCGGCGGCCCTCGGTCAATATCTGGTTGGGACTGCCGGGCAGCAAACCGTGCTGCAATATGGTTGGCGGCCCGTCACCAATGAACCCAGTGAGAGCGCGGCGCTCTTTGCGGCGGCTGTACCCTACGGCATCTCAGTACAACCTGTCCCCGGTACACCTGTGCTGATGCCAGCCCGCAGCGATGCCGAGTTCCTGGCGAAGGAATTGCAGTAGATTACGATTCTTTATGGCACAGATACGGCCCGAATACACTTAAGGCTGTGATCTGTTCCACATTCATCAAAGGAGATCATTATGACAAAACGCTTTACACTTCTCTTGTCCCTGGCCTGGATTCTGACGCTGCTGGCAGGATGCAATTCAGGGGGTTCCAGCAATACAACAGCCGCTCCGAGCATTCCAGCCAATGCCATCCAGATCAGCATTGTGTATGCGCCGGAAGCCAAAGATTACATGGTCAAGATTGTTCAGGACTTCAACGATGCGTATGCACGCGGCGTCAATCCCGTGACGGGCGCGGCGTTGACCTCCGGTGAAAAGCCGATTTTCATCACAGGCAAGTCCGGCTCATCGGGTACGACCATGCAGGGCATCGTCAATGCCTTCATTGCGCCCAACAATAGCAATGTTGAGAAGCCAACGATCTTTCAGCCCAGTGTGAGCCACTGGCTGGCGCTTGCCAATCACCTGAGCGGTCAGACGATCTTCAATCTCTCCGAGGCGAAGGCCACCGCGCTGGCTCCTGTCGTCATGGCAATCTGGGAAAGCCGCCTGAACGCCATCAAAAAGACCCTCGGCACAGATCAAATTGGCTGGGAGGAGCTGCTCAAAGTGATGGATGCGCCCAACGGATGGGAAGACTTTGGCCTTACAAACACCCGTCGGGCGGTCTTCTACGGGCATACCGATCCGTATGTCAGCTCAACGGGTCTTTCAACTCTCATCGCCGAGTTTTACGCCTCAGCACGGGCAACGGGCTTCACAGGCCGCCGTCTGACGCTGGATGTGGTCAAGCAGGACAAGGTGCAGGCCGGGGTACGTAATATTGAACAGTTGATTCGCCACTACTCGACACGCACGACAGAATTCAAGAATTACATCGCCCAGGGGCCGGATTATCTCGACTTTGTGGCGCTGGAAGAAAATGATCTAATCTCGATCAATCGCGGCTTAACCCAGTACAAGCCGCCGGAGAAACTGGTCGCCCTCTACCTCAAAGAAGGAACCTTCTGGCATGAGCATCCCTCCGGCATCCTGAATGCGCCCTGGGTTACGGACGAGCAGAAGGCGGCAGCGGTTGTCTTTGACGATTATCTGCTCAAGCCGGAACAGCAGGCGTATATCATGACGTTCGGCTTCCGTCCGGCCAATCCCAATGTACCGCTCGGCTTCCCGTTTGAAGAGCAGTATGGTGTCACCACCGCCGGGCCAGCCACCGTCCTTGATGTCCCTGATCCGGATGTCATCGCGGCGATCCAGGAGAGCTGGTCATTCGTCAAGAAGCAGGCCGATATCATGCTGCTGATCGACATTTCCGGCTCGATGCAGCAGGAAGGTCGCCTCGATCAGGCCAAAGTCGCGGCCATCGCCTTCCTCGACAAGATGGGTTCCAACAATCGTGTCGGCTTGACCGTCTTTGATACGACTTCTCAGGTCATCGTGCCGTTGGGCGAGCTTGAATCGAACCGCGAAAAGCTGCGAGCGGAGATTCAGGCGCTCCAACCCCAGGGCGGCACAGCGCTGTTTGATGCCACGTCTGAGGCGGTGACGCTGATGGATCAGGAGACGGAGACGGATCGCATTCGCGCCGTGATTCTACTGAGCGATGGCGAAGACACCGAGTCGAGTAAGGCTGACTTGGCCGCCACCGTCAGAGCGATTGAGGCTACGCGCAATGATCTGAATCCGGTGATCTTCATTCCGGTGGCGTATGGCTCGCAAGCGGATACACGGACGCTCAAACGGCTGGCTGATTCCAGCAATACCACGCTGCAAACGGGCGACCCGAACAATATTCAATCGCTGCTGGAACTGTTGAGCAGCTACTTCTAAATACCCTCACCATCCCGCCCCCATTCGCTTTGGTGTGAATGGAGGGGGGTGAGCGCCCTAGACACGCTCAAAATCTTGATTCAAAACGCAGCTTAAATCACAATAAAAATCGCCAGCAGCACATATACCGCTGTCATCGCCCGTGAAAAGTTCAGCATCCCGCCTGCGGTTTGGCCGTTCTCAGTGTAGCCGCTGATGGCAAGGAAGCGCTGCTTGGACAGCTCGCCCAACACCATAAAGCCCGCAAACACCAATGGCAGCCGCCGCGAATCAAGGACACGCAGCAGAGCGATCAGCAGCGCCAGATGCCCCAGAAAATTCAGGATCACATAGGCCATCGAAATGACCTCCTGCTGGCGGAAGCGGATGACAAGCGGCACAATCAAAAACACTGTCATCACGGTCATGAGAATCACGGCGGCCAGTTCGGGATTCCCGCCGATCACAAGATCATTCGCGGCGGTGCTCGTAAAAAACGCCAGCAGTCCGGCCCCAATTGCCACCAATTTCAGCCCAGTTTCAATCCAGCCCCATGTCCCCCAATTGGCGACGTGCCAGCCTTGCGATGCTGTTTGCTGCATATGAGTCTCCCTTCCCAATTGCATCTTTCGAGGTTCTATGCCATGTTTGTCATAAATGGCATTTATCGAAAGCATGGTCATATTGGTGGCGAATGTCAAGGAATTGGTGGGGTTCTTTTCAAAGGATCAAATTAATCAAATCCCCGTTCGATTTTCGGTTATTGTCCGCTAGAATAGCCATCAGATAATTTTTCTTTGCAGGAGGGTTTTACCTTGCATATTGTGACCTTTACGCGCAGCACACCCGACACCGCCGCCAAAGTTGAAGTCAAAGCCGATGGCATGGTCTCGTGGGGCGATGTTGCCACCGTCGTGAATCCCTGGGATGAATATTCTCTGGAAGAAACACTCGTCCAGGCCAAGAACACCAGCGGCAAATCCACCGTCATCACCATCGGCCCGGATATGCACACCGAATCGCTCAAGTTTGCGCTGGCGATGGGCGTCGAAAATGACGCCCGCGTGCAGGCCGATGGCGTCGATATGGTGGACAGCCTCGCCTGGGCCACCCTTGCTGCTGCCGCTGTGAAAAAGCTTGGCGATGTTGATCTCGTCATCTTCGGCAAAGAGAGCGTCGATGTCTCGTCCGATGCCCACATCTACCAGACCGCCCGCAAACTCGGTTGGACGATGTTGAGCTATGTGTCAAAGATTCTGGCGATTGATCCCGCTGCCAAAACGATCAAGGTTGAGAAGGTCGTGGAACAGGGCAAGCAGATCATCACCGCCTCGCTGCCCGCTGTTGTCAGCGTGATGAAAGGCATCAATGAGCCGCGCTATCCATCGTTCATCGGCATCCGCAAGGCATCCAAAGCGGTCATTCCCGTCTGGTCGCCCGCTGATCTGGAGGCCAATATGCCCGCCCAGACGCTGCAACTTGTGAGCTATAATAATCTGCCGCCGCGTGAGGTCAAAACTGAAATCATTGACGGCGCATCGCCCGAAGAAAAAGCCGCCAAACTGGTTGATAAACTGCTTGAGGAGAAGGTGCTATGAGTGCCGTATTTGTCTGGATCGAAACGTTCAACGGCCAATTCAACCCCTCCAACCGCGAGGCCCTGACCGCTGGCAAAACGCTGGCCGATGCCTGGAGCGTGCCTGTTATCGCACTGGTCTTTGGCGCAAATGCCAACGCCATCGCGCAGGAAGCGGCCCAGTATGGCGCACAGAGTGCCATCGTGTGCGAGGATGCCACGCTCAATGATTTTCGCCTCGAACCCTATGCCGCCCTGCTCACCAAACTCGTGCAGGAGCAGCAGCCCAGCGTCGTGATCGCCGTTGCCACCAGTCGCGGGCGCGAACTGCTGGCCTCGTCTGCCGCCGATGTGGATGCGGGCTTGATCGGCGAAGCCACCGATTTAAGCGTCGATGGGGAGGGTGTGCAGGCCAGCAAAGCCGCTTATGCGGGCAAAATTGTCAGCAAATTGGCGCTCAAAGGCAGCGGCCCCAAATTTATCACCATTCGCGGACGCGCTTTCAAGCCGCTGGAGGCCAATGCAGGCGCGTCTGTGACCATCACCACCACCACCCCTGTCCTGAGCGAAGATCAGATTAGCACCAAGATCGAGCGCATGGAACAGGAAGCGGGCAAGGTTAATCTGGGTGATGCCGCGATCATCGTCAGCGGCGGGCGCGGCGTGGCGAACAATCCCAAAGCAGCCCCGGCGGATGCGGGCGATGCAGCGATCTGGAAGGCCAAAGATGGCTTCGCCAATATGCTCGCGCCTCTGGCCGATGTGCTGGGCGGCGCAGTGGGCGCAAGCCGCGCTGCCGTTGATGCGGGTTTCATCCCGTATGAGCATCAGGTCGGGCAAACAGGCAAGGTGGTCAACCCGGATTTGTATATTGCAGCAGGCATCAGTGGGGCCATTCAGCATCAGGCCGGGATGCGCGGCAGCAAGCTCATTGTGGCGATCAACAAAGATGCTGATGCGCCCATCTTCAAGATGGCCCGCTACGGCGTCATCGAAGATATCTATACATTTCTGCCCGCGCTGACTGCCGAACTCAAAAAACGGCTCGGTAAATAGTTTCGCTCTATGGCATCCATAGACGAAATCTATGGATAAAGCGTATGGAGGGTGAGGATATCTTCGCCCTCTGTTGTTTTAAGCTGTTTATTATGCGTTTTTAGGTGCATATGTTCTATAAATATCCCCTTTGCTTCAAAAAAACCCCTGTAATCATTCACCTATCCGTGAGAATCGTGGGTTTGTAGGGGCACGATGGATCGTGCCCTGGTGATTTGTAGGGAATTTGGCGTGGGCGCGATGCATCGCGCCCCTACAAGGGCGTTTG
>DAOTUR010000814.1:0-4478 GCA_034436915.1 Anaerolineae bacterium | reverse complement strand
TACGGCTTTCCCGCCCGCCATCGCCTGCGCCAGAAACGTCATTTCGGGTTTCAAACAGGTCATATCGTCAAGGCGATTGTGCCAACAGGCAAGTATGCTGGAACCCATGTCGGACGTGTGGCCTGCCGCGCCACAGGAAGCTTTGATATTGTGACAGCGCTCGGCAAAGTCACGGCATCGCACAAACATCTCAAGACGCTTCACCAGTCTGACGGCTATACCTACCAGAAAGGACAAGGCGCTCTCCCTCCCCATGCCTAAAGGCAGGGGTATCCCGCGCCGATTCGATGAAGGATGATTCGCCATGCCTGCGTATGATTTCCGCTGCAAAGTGTGCAGCACCTCATTCACCCTGACGTATAAATCGATTCATGACTATGACATCGCCGAAAAACACTGCCCGCACTGCAACAGCCTGGAATTGGCGCGGGTGATTAAGCGCATCAATGTGCAGGCCCCCACCCGCGATTATGGCCGCATGACCTCCGAGGAGATGCTGTCGGTCTTCGAGGCGGGCGACAGTCGGCAGGTCGGGCAGATGTTCGATCAGGTGGCGGGGACATCGCCGGAGCTTGGAATGCAGTTCCACGAGACGACCAAACGTCTTCTCGGCGGCGAAAGTATGGAGAGCGTGGAGCGCAGCCTGCAAGATCAGGATGCGTCGAAGAATGCCGCCTCTGCTGCGCCGAGTGCGCCGCCGCCTTCGCTGCCGAGTGTGGCGGAATAAATCGCCGCGTATGTTTGTAGGGGCGACTCATGCGTCGCCCTGTTTTGAACAATCTCATATTTTGGGCGACCCGTGGGTCGCCCCTACATTTTTGTTGACAGAAATTTTCATCGTAGGGCAAGCATCATCGATCTATCGGTTTCTGTTTTGCGTTACAATCCACTTGCGCGACCAAATAATGAGTCGGCTGTTTTTATGATTTATTGAGGAGACTATTTTTCTATGCAACATGACACACCGCACCAGCCCATGCCGCTCCATTTTGAACGTCTCGCCGATGATGAGCAGATCGCGCAGTCGCGGCAGTTTTTGCAGCGCATGAAAAGGCGGCGCACCGTCCGCGATTTTTCCTCTGAGCCTGTCGCCTATGAACTGATTGAAAACGCCATTGCCACCGCTGCTACCGCTCCCTCTGGCGCAAATCAGCAGCCCTGGAGGTTTGTGGTCGTCAGCGATCCCCAGGTGAAGCATGAAATTCGTATAGCAGCAGAGGCCGAAGAGCAGGAGAGCTATACTCATCGCATGAGCGGTGAATGGCTGGACGCGCTGGCACATCTGGGGACAGATTGGCACAAGCCGCATCTGGAAGACGCGCCCTATCTCATCGTGGTCTTCCGCCAACCATACACGCTGATCCATGACGAGGCAGGCCAGGAACAGAAGATCAAGCATTATTACAGCGAAGAGTCGGTGGGCATTGCCGTTGGGATGCTGCTGTGCAGTCTGCATCTGGCGGGCCTCGCCACGCTGACGCACACCCCAAGCCCGATGAAATTTTTGAATGAGATCTTACAGCGGCCTGCCCATGAGCGAGCCTTTGTCGTCATTCCGGTGGGCTATCCCGTTGCCAATGCCACTGTCCCCACCATCACCAAAAAGACGCTTGAGTCGATCCTGGTCAAATTTTAGGCTGACCGTAGGGCAAGCGTCATCGATGCGTCGATCTGGCGCGTTGTGTTTTGCGTTACAATGCAAGCATGAGACACTTCCTGATAGCCCTCACTCGCACACGGCAGCGCAAAATGGCGCTGGCTCTGACTCTCCTGCTGCTGATCGGCGGCGGGGTCGTTTACGATTGGATTTTTGCCAATCTGCCCTCGCTCGATCAGCTTGATGCGGGCATGGCCCTGCCCGCCACGCGCATCTATGATCGCAACGGCACGCTGCTGTATGAGATTCAGACGCAGGCCCAGGGCGCGAATCGCGTCATCCCTCTCAGCGAGATTCCAACATCGTGCGTCAAGGCTGTCGTCGCCACTGAGGATGCCAATTATTACGCGCACGCTGGCATTGATCTCGTCGGGATTGTCCGCGCCGTGTGGATCAATCTGCGCGGCGGCGAGGTCATCGCGGGTGGCAGCACCATCACGCAGCAAACCGCCCGCCTGCTCCTGCTCGATCCATTGGGCCAATCGGAACGCACGCTGCAACGCAAACTCAAAGAGGTGGTGCTGGCGCTGCAATTGAACCGCCTGGGCAAGGATCGCGTGCTGGAGCTGTATCTTAATCAGGTGTATTTCGGCAATCTGGCCTATGGCATCGAGGCGGCGGCCCGCACCTATTTCAGCAAATCCGCGCCTGATCTCTCACTGGCCGAATGTGCTATGCTCGCGGGCGTCGTGCAGAATGCCATCGCCAATGATCCGCTGGCCCATCCTAATGCAGCGCGTGAGCGGCAGCAAACCGTTTTGCGTCTGATGGCGCAAAATCACAGCATCAGCGATGCCGAAGCCGCGAGTGCGGAAAATGATGTGCTGCAATTTGGCGCATCACCCTTCCCGATTGAAGCGCCGCATTTTGTCATGGCGGTGTGGCAGGCGTTGGAACAGGAGTACCCCGAAGCGCTGCATACGGGCGGCCTGGATGTCGTCACGACGCTGGATTTGAGCTGGCAGAAGATCGCGCAGGATATGGCGCAGCAGCAGCTTCAGTATCTCAATCACCCGCCAAAGGATGCCCGCATTCCCGCCAATGCCAACAATGCCGCCGTTGTCGCGCTTGATCCGTATACGGGCGAAGTGCTCACCATGCTCGGCAGCCCGGATTATTTTGATGAGGCGACGGATGGGGCGGTGAATGCGGCGATGGCGCTGCGTCAGCCGGGCAGTGCGCTCAAGCCGTTCACGTATGCGGCGGCGATGAATCCTGAGTCGGCTGATCCATTTACGGCGGCAACGGTGCTGCTGGATGTGGAGACGCCGTTTGTGACGCGCCGTCTGGAGAGCTATACCCCGGCCAATTTTGGGCAGGTGGAGCATGGCCCGGTGCGCGTGCGTGAGGCGCTGGCATCTTCGTATAATATCCCGGCGGTGCTGGCGCTGGATCATGTGGGGCTGCAACCGTTTTTGCAGTTTGTCGGCGATGTCGGCCTGGACAATCTCGCCCACAATCCGAATGTTGATCTGGCGGTGACGCTGGGCGGCGGCGAAGTGCGCCTGCTCGATCTGGCCGGGGCGTACAGCATCTTCCCCAACGGCGGCTACCGCGTCAAACCAACTCTGATTCTCAAGATCACCGATCAGCAAAAGAATACGCTGTACAAATTCACGCCGCCGCCGCTCACACAGCGCGTCCTGGATGAGCGCGTAGCGTTTCTCATCAGCGATATTCTGAGCGATAACGAGGCCCGCCGCCCGTCGTTTGGCGCGGCCAGCCCGCTTAAGCTGGATCGACCCGCCGCCGCCAAGACAGGTACGACGACGGATTTCCGCGATAACTGGGTCGTGGGCTACACGCCGAATCTGGTGGTGGGCGTGTGGGTCGGCAATGTCAACAACACGCCGATGCGCGAGGTGACAGGCGTTAGTGGGGCGGGGCCGATCTACAATCTGTTCATGCGCCAAGTGCTGCTCGGCCAGCCCAAACTGGACTTCAAGCGGCCCGATGGCCTGATTCAGGTCGATGTGTGCGCTCTCAGCGGCAAGCTGCCTACGCCCGCCTGCCCGCTCACACGGCAAGAGTGGTTCATCCCTGGCACAGAGCCGACAGAGCCAGACACCTGGTATCAGGTCTACAAGATCGACAAGGCAACGGGCCTTCTCGCCAACGCCGAGACGCCGCGTATCAATGTGGTGGAGCAGACGTATATCGTCCTGCCGCAAGAGGCGCGGGCGTGGGGCCTGCGCAAGGGGCTGCGTCTGCCACCGACGGGGAGCGCTGTGATGCTGGCCGATGATACGGCGGGGCTGCGCCTGCTCGATCCCGATCCGTATACAATCTTCCAGGTGACGCCGACGATTCCCATTGCCTCGCAGCGCGTCAAGCTGACGGTGGGGGTGGCCGAGGGTACGCAGTCCGTCACCTATCTGATGGATGGGCAGAGCATTGGCACGGTGACAGCCTCGCCCTGGGTGATCTGGTGGCCGCTGGCCCTGGGCGATCATTCGCTGGTGGCCGAGGCGACGATGACCGATGGGCGCACGCAGACGAGCGCCTCGATTCCGTTCAGCGTCGTTCAGTATGAAGATGATCGCGGGTCGTATAACAAGCCGCCATAAATGATTTTGTAGGGGCATGGCACGCCACATAGGCATTAAGCTAAGAAGCCGTTTGATAATGCCATTCGTTACAAAAAAATGTATTTTGGCGTAGGGACAGGGCCTGCCCTGTCCGTTCATCGCGTGAAAATGGACAGGGCAGGCGGACAGGGCAGGCGGACAGGGCAGGCGGACAGGGCAGGCGGACAGGGCAGGCGGACAGGGCAGGCGGACAGGGCAGGCGGACAGGGCAGGCGGACAGGGCAGGCCCTGTC
>DAOTUR010000813.1:0-3378 GCA_034436915.1 Anaerolineae bacterium | reverse complement strand
TTTACGCAACATTATGCTGCTTATATGAATTAAAAATAAAGATGACTTTAATTTATCAATTATCATCTATTCTCTCTTTCTCAAGTGGCCTCTCAAAACAGCTTCTCTACCTTTGGGCCCAGTTTCAAATTCCATGACAAATTGTCGCAGGATTGGGAGGAGTTTTTCTTTTACATCAAGTTGAGACATGTGTACATTCTAACTCTTCTGCCGCAGCAGGATCATGACGACAACAGGCGCACCCATCAAGGCGGTCACAGCGTTCAGGGGCAAAACGAGATTGCTCCCCGGCAAATCTGCGATGAGCGCCGCCGTCATCGCCAGCAGAGCGCCCATGAGCATGGCCCCTGGCAGCAAATTGCGATGATCGGTGCGGCGCAGCATCATACGTGTGATGTGCGGCGCGGCAATCCCCAGGAAGCCGACAGGCCCGCAGAAGGCCGTGACCGTCCCGGCCAGCAGCGCCGTCACACCCAGGACGCCAAAACGGGCATAACGCAGATTCAAGCCCATGCTCTCAGCATAGGTATCGCCCAACAGCAGCAGATTGAGCGGCTTGACCAGTGGAATCGATAGCAACAGCGCCACCAGCAGCACCCCGGCAAAGACGGGCATCTGGCCCCAGGTCACGCCGCCAAACGTGCCAAATGACCACGTCATGAAGACCTGGAGACGCTCTTTGACAGCAAAGTGCATCAGGATCGTCACGACAGCGCTGGCAAAGTAGCCGAACATCAGCCCCATCACCAGCAGCGTGCCCTGGCTGCGGATGCGCTGCGCCAAAAGCAGCACAAGACCCAGACTCAACCCTGCCCCACCCGCCGCAGAGAAGGCCAGCATCGCATCCCCGCGCAGGCCCAATCCCGTGAGCACACCCGCCCCCGCCCCCAACACGACCAGCGCCACACCCAGGCTTGCGCCTGAACTCACGCCCAACACAAAGGGATCAGCGAGAGGATTGCGGAAGAAGGTTTGCATCATCAGGCCGCTGGCGCTCAACGCCGCCCCACTCAGCAGGCCCGTGAGCGCCTTTGGCAGACGAAATTTGAGGATGATATCCGTCCAGGCTGGCTTGCTGGCTTCTCCTCCCAACAACACCCGTATCACATCCGCCGTTGGAATCTGCACCGACCCCAGTACAAGGCTGACGATGAACAGCGCTGCCACCGTCGCACACAACACCAGCAGCAGGCCGATTCGCAAGCGCATATGCACACGCACAGGGGATACATCTACACGAGTGATGGGCGGAGCCGCAGGCCGTGCCGGGAGAGGAAGAGTGGTCATGAGAACACCTTGATCATTTTTTGCAGGGGCATATTTATACGAGCAAATGACTTTTCCAGACAACAATTTTGTCGTGCATTTCACCCTCACCCCAACCCCTCTCCCACTTCGCGGGAGAGGGGCCGGGGGTGAGGGGTAGTGCATAACACGCTTTTTTCGCTATTTTAGTTGGCGATAGAAATACGGCTCATGCTCCGGCAGCAGATCCGGGTGCAGCAGATGGATTAAATCCGCCAGCGCGATCTGAGGGTTGGTCACGCCCGTTTCGTAGTAATCATCGCCGCCGTTGGCATTGACTCGCGCCCCCAGTGCATACACCTGGCCCGATTTGTAGGCGGCAAGATCAGCATAGCGCTCATCCTGGGCCAGCACATCCGCGAGGCTGTTCACGCCATAAGAGATTGGAAACCAGACATCGGCGTCTTTGCCCGCGTCGTAAACTGTCTCAAAATCAAACAGAGCGCTGCTGGCGACGCCCTGCACTTCCGGCGCGTTTTCTAGCACGTAGGTTGCGCCAGCATCATGCAGCAGCGTGGCGACATAACTGTCCTGGCCGGGGATGTTCCAGGCGCTGTTGTACGTGTCGAAGCTCTGCCATAGCACCAGCGGACGATCTTTGGCAGGAATGGTTGAGGCCAATTCTTTGAGGACGTTGTACTCATCGGCCTTGCTTGCGAAGGCGGTTTCTGCCTCTGCTTCACGATTGAAGAACAGCGCCGTGAATTTGATCCACTCGGCGCGGCCTAACGGGGTGGCCTCGACGTAATCGGCTCCAATCGCTGTTGGCACGCCTGCCTCAAGCAGCACAGGATGCGTGTCATATTCGGGGCTGCCGCTGGCAAAGGCCATGACGATGCCGGGTTGCAGATCAAGCACCTGCTCCACATTGATAGTGCTGCCACTGCCGACCTGCTTCAACTTGCCCTCTTTGCCCATTTTCAGGACTTCGGACATCTGGGTGTAATCGAGCGTATCGACCCCAACCAGCTTATTCAGTTCGCCAATATCTTTGAGATGCGGCAGATAGGTCGTCGAGAGCGAGACGATAGAGTTGACGGGCACATCAATCACAGGCCCGGCAAAACGCACATTGGCGGGAATGGGCGCACCGCACTGCATCAGGATATACGTAAAGGTGTCGGTGTTTTTGGCTCCAGGCCAGGGCGTCGTCACAGTGACGACTTTGTAGCTGTTGTGATACTCAACCGTAAAGCCCTTAGCATAATCGATCTGGGCTTTGACGGGAAAATAATCCATTTCAGGATCAAACGCGCCGTCTGCGATGCAGTCCTGTGAATTCGACTCAACAGCGGCGGTGACTTCGGCAGTGGCAACAGCATCCTGAGCATAAACCCCGATGCTCAAGCTGAAGAGAACGGTACACATCCCCCCAATGAACCAACGTTTTAACATGATGGACTCCCTGATAGTGATGAAGACAAATTGTGGTATGACATGTCATACCGTGTTAAGGGCAGCGCCATCGTTAGAATCGGAGGGAGGGAGAACAGCCTGAGCCGCAAAGGAGGGAACGCAAAAACCCGCCTTGCGGCGGGCAACAGGGACGCGAATCCCGTTCCACGCTCGCACCCTTTTCTCACGAAGGGACTGCACGAGCGAAAGACGGGCGGGTTATCGGACTTCGGCGAAATTCACCGTTACCGTAGCGGGACTGTGCTGGACTTGCACCAGCTTCCCCCCTTGCGTGCCTGGCATCCGGGCCAATGGGCACACCCGACTTCTGCTATTGAGCAGTGTATCATGCGAGTCAGAGGTTTGACAAGACAGGAGGGTTTATTTCATGGCTTTATCTTCGAATACAATCACCCGTTGCGAAACCAGACTCAAAAGAATTGATTCACCTGATTATAGAGATCGATCACACTGTCACTGGTTAAGAGCAGGATCTTATCGAGAGGCACAGGTCCAGGATAGTCCTTCGTATACTTCCATATCCAGCTCTGCATTGGAATAAGGCTTTTCCAGATTAAAACAGAGACCAAGACGATGTAGAATAAAAGGACAAGCCACAAGATAATCACGGACGATGATCTAAAAATGGTTTGTTCGTATTGCACCTCTCTGAATGGG
>DAOTUR010000812.1:0-3709 GCA_034436915.1 Anaerolineae bacterium | reverse complement strand
ACGCCGTCGTTGGTCAGGCGTCCGTTGGCGTCGTAGGTGAAGGTCGTCGGGGCATTCGCGCCAATCGTCTGCGTCTGGATCTGATTGATAACGTTGTAGGCCCAGGCGGTAGTGGTCGTGGTCACGCCAATGGTCACCTGTTCCTGCGTGCGATTGCCCGCCCGATCATACTGATAGGCATAGCTACGCGAGGCATCGGCATAAGCGGCGGCGGTCACACGGGCGATCTTGTCATAGCTATAGCTGATGTCATGCAGCGCGTCATCATGAGCCGTCACATCGATCTGTTTGAAGCGCAGTTTCGCGCCGCTGGAGGTCGTGCTCTTGTCCGTCGTGCTGCGGAGTTCGAGCGTGTGCCAGTCCTCCTCCGTCAGCGTCAGAGTGGCCGTAGCGGTGAATGATCTGTCGCAGAATCTGTTTCTCGTCGATTGGCAGACAGGCCAGATCATCCGCACCTACATGGGTCATCATGATGGTGTGACCGCCATCGCCTTTAATGCCGATGGAAGCCAGATGATCACAGGCTCGTTTGACACCGATGTGCGAATCTGGGAAACCAACACAGGCAAAAAGCTCAATGTGTTCAGCGGCCACAATGACCGCGTTGTGACGGTGCAGTTCATTCCCAATTCACCGCTGATCATCTCCGGCTCGAATGATCGCAGCATCCGCCTGTGGAATGTCGATACCGGCTTCGTCATGTATCGCTATCAGGCGCATACGGATCGTGTGCTACGCGTGTATCCAAGCCGCGATGGACATTTTATGATCAGCACGGTCATGGACGGACACATCTTCTTCTGGGTGATCCCACCACGTCTGGAAGAGATGGTGGCGTGGGCGCGGGCCAATCGCTATGTCCGTCCTCTCACCTGCGCCGAGGAAAATTTGTATCTTGCCAGCGGGCGAGATTGCAGCGCGTCTGAGGCAACGGAATAAAAACGTGGCACAATGAAAGGGCAGGCTTAGGTCTGCCCTTTTGTATTTGCCTCAATCAGCAAAGGATAGTGCGCGATGACAATTGCTGAATTGATCGGGCTGCTCTTAACCGGAATCGTCGCGGGCGTCATGTCGGGCATGTTTGGCATTGGCGGCGGCGCGATTATTGTCCCGTCGCTCATGCTGCTGCTGGGCTACTCACAGGTCAAGGCGAACGGTACATCGCTCGCGGCCCTGCTGCTGCCCGTCGCCATCTTCGCGTGCATCCAGTATTACCGCCAGGGCAAGCTGATCCTGCGTGTGGCCTTCACGGTGGCGATTGGGTTGGCGGCGGGGGCCTACTTCGGGGCGCAAATTGCATTGGGCCTGGATGCCAACCTGCTCAAAAAGGCGTTTGGAGCCTTCCTTCTGTATATGGCGTGGCGCTATGCCATGCCGCGCCAGTGGTGGCATGAGTGGCGCGGGGCTGAGACGCCTGTCGTCGCGCCCGATGAAGCGCTGCCCTACAAGCTCTACACGCCGCAAATGACGGTCTTTCTGCTCATTACCGGATTCGTGGCGGGCATTCTGTCGGGTATGTTTGGCATCGGCGGCGGCATCATCATCATCACGGTGCTCACGGTGCTGCTCGGCTTTGATCAAAAGCTGGCGAATGGCACATCACTGGGGGCGCTGCTGCTGCCTGTTGGCCTGCCTGCTGTCTACAAATACTGGACGGAAGGTCAAGTTATTATTGAGGCGGCTGTGCCTCTGGCGGCGATGCTGGCGATCTTCTCGATCCTGGGCGCACGCTTTGCGCTTGGGCTGCCTGTCGCCAAAGTCAAGCGCTATTACGGCGTGTTCCTGTTTTTCATCTGCATTCGCTTCCTGCTGTTTCCATAATTGGCGTCTTAATCCCACTCCAACCCCTCCCCGCTTCTTAGACCCCTCCCTGGCCCTCCCCACTGCGTAGGGAGGGAAAAGCCCCTCCTTGCGAAGCGGGTTGGGGTGGGGTTATTTCTCTCCTTCTCGCCCAGGACTCATCTGGAAAAACACCTTGTGGTACAATTTCGCGTGCGAACACACGAAAGATACACTCAATGGTCACAATCCTCGGTATCGAATCCTCATGCGATGAAACAGCGGCGGCAGTGGTGGTGGATGGACGCACGCTGGCCTCCAACGTGGTGGCCTCGCAAATTGCCATCCATGCGGAATATGGCGGCGTCTTCCCGGAACTGGCCTCCCGCGCTCATGTCGAAGCCATCAGCCTTGTAGTGGAAGAAGCGCTGCACGATGCCAACACCACGCCCGATCAACTGGATGCGATTGCGGTGACACGCGGGCCGGGGCTGGTCGGATCGCTGCTCGTCGGCATCAACTTCGCCAAAGGCATGGCGCTCATGTCGGGCAAGCCACTGTTGGGCATCAACCATCTGGAGGGACATATTTATTCGCTGTGGCTCACACAGCCGTTTCGCCCGGTGGAATTCCCTGTCGTCGTGCTCATCGTGGCGGGCGGCCATACCGAACTGCTGCTGATGCGCGATCATGGCGTCTATGAGCGTCTGGGCGGCACGCTGGATGATGCCGCAGGCGAGGCGTTTGATAAAGTCGGGCGGATGCTGCGTCTGCCCTTCCCCGGCGGGCCACATATTGAACAATCTGCCGCGACTGGCAATCCCAAAGCCTATGATTTCCCGCGTGCGCGGCGTGACAGCGGCTTCGATTTCAGCTTCTCCGGTTTGAAGACAGCGGTCATGCGTGAGGTGACGATTCCGGCCTCGACGCAGGCGCGGATGGGACGTCAGGTGACGACAGAGAAGAAATCGCAGCTTCGCTCGGATGTGCGCGTGCCGGATGTCGCGGCCAGCTTTCAGAGCGCCGTGACCGATATCCTCGTAGAGAAGACGGTGCGAGCGGCCAAAGAGCACGGCGCGACGGAGATTTTCATGGCGGGCGGCGTGAGTGCCAATGGGATGCTGCGCCAGAAGATGCGGAAAGAGAGCGATCTGCCTGTGCGCTATCCGCCGCTGAATCTCTGCACAGATAATGCCGCGATGATTGGGGCAGCGGCCTATTGGCGCTTTCAGACGGGCCTTCGCAGTTCGCTGGAATTCGATGTGCTCCCGATGTGGCCGCTGAATAACGACACCTATTCACGATAAATGTAGGGGCATGGCACGCCATGCCCTCTTTACACAGGATATAAGTTTAGAATGCCGTTTGCGATACAAGAGGATATGCTCGCTGGCCGCACGCCGATGCAGCAGTTTCAGGCGGCGCAAGCGTTGGGCATTGCGGGCGTCGAAGTGTGGGCGGCGGGACTACATGAGCGCGTCATGCCGCTGGCCGAGGCTATGCAGGAGACAGGCGTCAAGATTGCGGCGGTCAATATGGGCCGCTTGACAGGCTATATCAGCCCGCATCGCATTGAGCGGGAACAGGCGATTGAGCGCCTGCGCGTGGCGATGGGCGATGCGGCTGATCTTGCCACGCAAAGTGTGATCGTGACGCCGCATTTTGGCCCCTCTCTGCTGCCCGATTTGACGCCGTTTCGCACCACGCCGCAGCTTGAGGGCGAGATGTTCGTGTGGTTCCTGCGCGTCGTCAATGATCTGGCAACCGCGATGGGTGTGGTGCTGTGCATCCAGCCCGTGAATCGCTATGAATCGGATTTCTTCAACACCGTCACCGAAGCAGGCCAGTTCTGCCAGCAGATCAACGATCATCCGGGGGTGGGGATTGCGCCGCATCTGTTCCACATGGCGATGGAAGATTTTGATTTGTA
>DAOTUR010000811.1:0-5017 GCA_034436915.1 Anaerolineae bacterium | reverse complement strand
ACACAGAGTTGGGATTTTTCCAAGTTGAGATATTTCTCAACTATTCTGTTTAATTTGACGGTTGGTATATTGACGATGAATTAATTTGTACCATAAAAACCAGCCTGAGTAGTTACCTTTATTCGTGATTAACATCGACCTCATGTTATAATAAACGAGGTGTTTCGTCGGAGGGGTGTTGGCCCGTGCTCACAGATCAACTCATTGGTAAAACCATCGATGACGATTTCGTCATCAAAGATCGCCTGGGGCAGGGCGGTATGGCCCAGGTGTATCGGGCACGCCAGATGTCTGTCAATCGAGATGTCGCTCTCAAAATTATCAATTTGCATGAAGCGCAAAATGACGAAAATTTTCGGCAGCGTTTTGCCAACGAAGCCGCCATCATTGCCTCACTGGAACATCTTCATATTCTGCCCGTTTACGCCTATGGCATCTATGAGGGCTATGCCTATCTCGCCATGCGCCTGCTGCGCGGCGGCAGCCTCAAAGATCGCCTGCGCGAGGGTCAGCCGATGCCCATTGCCGATGCTTTGCACCTGTTTGAGCAGATCACCAAAGGACTGGGCTATGCTCATAGCAAAGGCATCATTCATCGGGATATAAAACCTGCCAATATTCTGCTAGATGAGAACAACAACGCCTATCTCACTGATTTCGGCCTCGCCAAAGTGATTGACTCGGACGAGCATCTCACACGCGGTGACAGCGTCGTCGGCACGCTGGCCTATATGTCGCCTGAGCAGCTCCAGGGTGATCATATTGATCATCGCTCAGACCTCTACGGTATGGGGGTTGTGCTGTACCATATGCTGTGTGGCCGTGTCCCTTTTCGCGGTGAAGGCAATGATATGGTGGCCGTGATCTATATGCATCTGCAAGAAGATCCGCCGCCGCCTCAGCAGTTCAATCCGGAGATCACATCAGAATTAGAGCATGTGATCTTCAAGGCGCTGTCCAAAGACCCCAATGACCGCTACGGTAGCGCCGAAGAGTTTGGGCGGGATATTCGCCTTGCGGCGGGTCTGACGACAGGCTCAAGCACTGCCAATCTGTCTGCTGCTGCCATGACAGAACGCGCCGGCAGCTCATCAACGCGCCGAACCACCCTGCCCAAGCCGCCTGCAAAACCGATGCCTGCGCCGCACTTCAATCCGCGTCATCTGGCCTATCTTGCGATTGCGCTTCTGGTGGGTTTATTGGGCGTGGGCCTCTTCGCGTTTTCGCAGCGCTACGAGCCGCCGCCGCCTTATGTGCTGGATAAGACAGCGGCGCTGATTTATGACAAAGTTGTGCCATCCCAAGCGCAGATCGACTCAGCCCATATGGTGTTGGGGGTCAACGGGTTTATTGCGCTGCTGCCGTGCAACCGCACCAGCGAATACCATGCTACTCTCACCCGTGAGATGCAGGAATTCGCCCGCAACTATGGCCTTGACACGCGCATTTACGACAGTAACACCGATGGCTATCAGCAGCGGCTTGACCTGGAACGGGCGTTGACAGAAGGAGCAAAGGCGGTTATCGTCTGCCCGCTGGATATGAATTTGCTCGAGGAAACGTTCAAGGCCATTTACGCACAGCACATTCCGCTGGCCTCGATTGGCCCGGATTTGGCTGATTTTGGCGGTGTTCATACGGCGGCTGTGGATTATGAGATGGGAAAAACTGTCGGTCAAACTGCGGGCCGCGACATTGTGGCGGAAAAAGGCGGCAAGGCGCGTGTGCTCATCCTCGATTACTCTGATCTGGATATCATCGTGCAGCGGGCGAATGGCCTGGAAGACGGCGTGAAAGAGATTGCCCCTGATGTCACCATCATCGGGCGGGCCAAAGGCGCTGTGAAAGATTTTGCGGCGGCCTCGGTGAAAGACCTGCTAGATAAAGGCGAGACATTCGATGTGATTTTAAGCATCAATGATGCTGGCTCTTACGGCGCTGTCGATGCGCTTGAGGCGGCCAAGATCAAGCCCTCCGAGGTCTGGATTTACAGCGTGGATGCGGAACGCTTGGCGCTCGACTATATCACCGAAGGACGCTTCATTCGGGCGACGCTTCAGGTGGCCCGTACTCAATCGGCACAAACGCTTGTCGATCTCACGACAACGATGCTGGCAGGCGGCACAGTTCCCGCCACTGTCTATATCCCGGCGGGCGAGATGGTCAACAGCAGCACGCTGGCATCAGCCAAGCCATGATGTTATATAACCCGAATTTTGGATAGGTTTCTCGTGTCTTCTGCCCTCACCCCAACCCCTCTCCCTCTGCGTGGTAGAGGGGCTTTTTGCCCTGTTGTGCTCCTCCTCGTGTGTATCTATTCAGCTATGCGTGCGACGAAGGCCCTTGTAGGGGCGCGATGTATCGCGCCCTGATTGATTTATAGGGGATTCAACATGGGCAGGATGCATCCTGCCCCTACATACCCACGATTCTCACGGATAGGTGAATGATTACTGTGGGAGAGGATAGCCGGGTAATGAGGGGTCAATATGCCCAAAAACCGATCCAGATGAGATAATTTTGTTAACAAACTTTCCAAAAATTCAGAGTGAGAGTCGGTCAAACGGCGCGGAACGAGGTGAAACGAAGCTGATTTGAGACAATTTAACCAAACTCAGGTTTAAGAGTATGCTAAGAGCGTTTAAATTGTTTGAAACGCCTTCCGACTCCCATTACAATACATCCGTATTCGTCAACAGCGGGTGCGATGCCCATCATGTCAACCTCAACAACAGCCTCCTCTCGTCAGGAAACACGCTGGAGTGTTACAGAACGCCTTCGTGATACTCTGACGGGCTATGTGTTTATCGCCCCGTCGGTCTTGATCATCTCGATCTTCGGGCTGTTTCCGATTGGCTACGCGCTGTATATGAGCGTCCATGCCTGGAAGGTTAAGCCGCAGTACACGATGTGTCTGCCCGATCTGGAACAGGTCTTCCGTGCGCTGCCCCTGAATAAGCGCGACACGATGCGCCAGTTGTGGCAGTTGGACTTCACAAGCGAAGTCCTGCCTAAATTCCATCTTTCAAGCTGCTTCGACAACTACACCAAGACCCTGGGTGATTGGGGCGGCGTGGCGTTGTTCGTCATCGGGATTGTGCTGCTGGTGGGGGCGTATGTCCTGTGGACGGGAGGCACACGCGAGGTGGATGGCGTCAAGCCCAAAGCTCGCTGGTTCGATGAGCCGATGACGAAAATTGGCATCTCGCTCGTTCTGTGGGTCGGCGCACTCGCCTTGATCGTTACAGGCTGGGAGCGCATGTTTAATGCGGGCAATGAGCGCTTTTTAAACGGCCTCGTCTACACCATCTATTACGCCATTTTCAGCGTCCCGATTCAACTAGCATTGGGCCTCGTGCTGGCGTATGTCCTGTTCCAGAAGATTCAAGGCAAGACGCTGTTTCGTATGATCTTCTTCATCCCGTATATCACCCCGGCGGTGGCCGGTGCGACGGTCTTCAAATTGATCTTCAGTCCGCGCCCGTCCTCGCTGGCAAACCAGATGATTGCATTGGCGGGACTCCAGTCGCAGCAGTGGTTGGGCGAGTCGAAGCCGTTTTTGAATGCGCTGTTCGGGCTGAATCTGTCGGGCTTCTTCGCTGGGCCGAGTCTGGCGTTGTTCTCGATCATCCTGTTTGGCGTGTGGACATATGTCGGCTATAACACCATCATCTATCTGGCGGGTCTGGGGCAGATTCCGACTGATCTGTACGAGGCGGCCCGCGTTGATGGCGCGAGTGAATGGCATCTCTTCCGCTATATCACCCTGCCGATGATCTCGCCCATCACCTTCTATCTCTCCATCCTGGGCTTCATCGGCACATTCAAAACCTTCAATCACGTTTATGTCATGCGTGGGCCGGAGGCGCGTGGCACGGCAGATACCATCAGCGTTGTGGTGTTCGACACATTTCGCCTGATGCAGCAGTACGGCGAAGCGGCGGCCCAGGCGATTATTCTGCTGCTGGTGATTGTGGCCGTGACGCAGTTTCAACGTACATTCCTGGAAAAGCAGGTGTTCTATGGCTGATCTTGCTGCCTCTATGCCCAAGACAAAAGCTGTTCCAACCATGCCAACTCCGGCTATTGGTCGCGCCCCGCTTTCCTGGTCGCGCATCGTCATGTATAGCATTCTCATCGTGGCGACGATTGTGGCGCTGCTGCCGTTCTTCTGGATGATCTCGACCTCGCTGATGACGTTGGGCGAAACGATCAATCGCAAGTGGCTGCCGGATGTCGCACAGGTGCAAAATTACGCCGAAGCCTGGGACCAGGCGCACTTCATCCGCTATTTCAGAAACAGCGTCATCATCACCTTCGTAACAACGTTGGGGATGATCGTGACCTCAACGCTGGCGGGCTATGCCTTCGCCCGCATTCGCTTCTTTGGCCGCGATGTGCTCTTTGCCCTGCTGCTCCTGACATTGATGATCCCCGAAGCGGTGACGATGCTGCCCAACTATCTCATTGTCAGCGGCAACATCTTCCCGCTGCCACAGTTCGGCACAGCGGCGGGCTTGATCTCGTTTGGCGGCTCCTGGATTAACTCGGTGGCGGCGCTGACTGTGCCGTTCATGGCGAGTGCATTCAGCATCTTCATGCTGCGCCAGTTCTTCATGCAAATCCCGAATGATCTGTGGGACGCGGCCCGCATTGACGGCTGCGGCCATACGCGCTTTCTGCTGCGGATTGTCATCCCGATCAGCACCGCGCCGATGTTTACCGTCACGCTGCTCACCTTCATCGACTCGTGGAACGCCTTCCTGTGGCCGCTGCTCGTGACGACCAAAGAGACATGGCGGCCTTTGATGGTCGGCCTCTACAACTTCACCTCAGAGCAGGGCAATCAACTGCATTTGCTCATGGCGGCGTCGTTCATCACGATTTTGCCCATGCTGCTTCTGTACTTTGCCACCCAAAAATCCTTCACTGAGGGGATTGCAACAACGGGCTTGAAAGGCTAGGTTTTTATCGGGGTGCGATGTCTGCGCCCATCGTTGAGGCAGCGGCGGTACGC
>DAOTUR010000810.1:0-3407 GCA_034436915.1 Anaerolineae bacterium | reverse complement strand
AACCCCTGCCTTGCCTTTTGCGGGACTGAAAGTCCCGCTCAAACCATCTTTTGGGGCGTGTTTCGGCGGGGTTTTCAACCCCGCAACACGGGAGACAGGGACTTTCAGTCCCTGGCGCAGGCGATTTTGCCATGTCATGAGGCGGATGGACGGTTATTGACATGGCACAAAATCCTTAAGTGTAGGGTATCACCTATCGATACCCCTTTGCGCTTGATTGGTGGCGATGATGTTTGCCCCTCTCTCAACCCCCGAATCGCACTGGCACACCCTTTTACACGCCGCCCGCGCCATCGATGCCCAGGCCGATTGTCTCGCGGCCCTCATCGGCTTATCGGCGCACAGCCTCGCACGCGGCGAAACGCAGGAGGGCGCAGATATCCTGGCCTGGGTGCTGATGCAACCTGCGCTCTCCCCAACAGCACAGGACGACGCTCAGACATTGTGGGAAGGGCTGGCGACGTGGATTTGCCCGCGTGTGCTGCTGGATGCCCAGGATTTTGCCAACAACGCCACGTTTGACGATCTGTGTGAGTACGTCGCGCTGCCGTTGTGAACTCTTCTCCTCAAACGGGTGTCTAGGAGATAGACGTGTCTTGTCCGCGATGAGGAGAAATATATCATGCGACATATCCTGAAGCGCTTTGATGTCCCGGCTGTGAGCCGCTGGCTGATCCTGATCGCGTGGATGAGCGTCTTTTTGATCTATCTGCTGCAATCCGAGGCGCATCCGCTGCTCTCAACAGGCATTCCGCCCGGCCCGCCGACATTGGCCCGCGACGCCTTTTTCAGCACGATTCATCTGCTGGCCTATGTCGTCACAACCCTGCTGTGGGTATGGGTGCTGATCACGCGGCTGCCCTTCACGCGGGCGCTGGGGGTGACGTTTGTGCTTGTCATCAGCATGGGCTTCTTAACAGAGGTCGGCCAAACGCTCACGCCGGATCGTCATTTCCAGCTCATCGACCTCGCGGCCAACACGGGCGGGTTGTGCATTGGGCTGGGGATGTGGTGGGGGCTAAACAAGTTAAAAACTCTATCACCTCTATCATAGAAATTTATGTTAAACTTTAGTACAGCAATATTTACTAAAGTTTAACAACGAGAGAATGCTAATGTCGTCGGAAACTGACAATTTTTTCGAGGGAAAACGTCCCTGGTCAAAAATCAAAGATCGTATTTTCAGTTCATATATGCACGTATATCTAGCAAAGATAAATCACAGAGGCGATCCTATCATTTTAATTGATGCGTTTGCCGGACCTGGTGTTTTCGATGATGGAAGCCCGGGTTCACCTTTCATTATGTGCTCTGCTGCTGAAAAATATGTTAAAGGTAAATATCAAGCCTTCTTCGTCAATGAAAAAGCAAAATATCATCAGAAATTAGAAAGTGTCCTACAAAAAGGTGGATGGTTTCCACAAGCAACCTCGGTACTGGGAGACAGTCAGGATTTTTTAAAGCGTATTACACCTTTGCTTCGTGATCCTAAAGATCATGCTGTATTCCTATATCTTGATCCTTTTGGTTTAAAAGACTGTATGTTTTCTACAGTCGAACCCTTTCTCAATAGAAATCGACGTACCAGCACAGAAATTGTTATTAACCTTTCTATGCCGATCATTCATAGACTGGCTGGTAGAGAAAAGACAAAAGAAGGCACTATTGACCCTGAAATAAGAGATAAGCGATCAGATCTGTTAACGCGGGTTTTAGGTGGTGATTATTGGAAAGAACCTATGTTGTCAGAGGGATTAGAAACTAAAGAGCGCGAAAGGCTTGTAATAGAAGGATATCAAAAACAATTATCGAAAAACGGGTATTTGCGATTTACGGGAGCATGTCCTATATCGCCTACTCGTGATGGAGCAACAAAATATTATATGGTTTTTGCTTCAGCTCACCGAGATACAAAAAAGATATTTAATGATGAAATGATCAAAGCATTCAATGAATATATGAATCAGCAGGAAATGGCTGATACACTGTTCGCTGATTTGAGTTGGAAAGATTGGCGCGATCTGGAAGAGCTTAAACGAATTGTCTGTGACTATATCTTAAACAACCCAGGCGTAAAACGTCTAGATTTGTGGCATTTAATTTTGGGAGACCATTTTCTTCGCTTTACTGAAACCGAATATCGTCAATCTGTGAAAGCTCTATTCGAGCAAGGAATAATTAATTCCCCAACCCCACGTCCTAGGCCTAAACAACTCAATGATGATTGCCTTCTATATATAACTCAAAATCAGTAGAGCCTGAACTGTTTTCTATAGATATACTTGGAAATTCTTCCCGCCAGGTGGCCCATTCAAGATTACCCTTGAAGAATACTGCCGTTCCTTGGGCGTCAAGCACCTGTAAAACATTCGCAACCCACTCAGGTTGTGGCTGGTAGGTCTTGGGGCCATTTGAGGCGGCTCCAATCACCGCCCACTCAAGAGAGCTGTTGACCAAAAGCGGCGCAATATCAAAACTCAACGGTTCAATACTCATCCAGCGCACTGGGACATCAACTTGACGCAACACATCAAGCTGGCGCAAAACCATGCGCTGCTGCTGATTAAATGAAAGCGGCTTACCAAACATAAAACTTGGGGGCGCACTCACCCCAATCCACACGTTTTCTGGAAAGCTAAATTCTAAAAGTCGCGGCGCATTCTTGGTGAGCAATTGAAAACTATGCTGAGGAGCCTTGCGACAAATATCCAGCACTTGCTCGATATCGTCTTTGGGAACCCATGCCCCCATCAAGTCACTCATGCTGTCAAGAAAGATCCGACTTGGATGTTTGACTTTTAGCGGGCCTGCGAGCAAATGTGGATTCCAATAATGGTGCTCAAATCCATTGAAATAGGTTTTCTGAGCCACACGATTCGCAACATCTTCAGCATAGCAGCGGGCAATTGAGCCATCCGGCATCTGCCAGCGACAGCGGTGTTGACAACCGCCAACAGGATTCCATGTATAATCTGTCCACTCGATTCCACGTCCGCCGTTTGCTTTTTTTTGCTTATTCATCGAATCGGCGCGAGAGACCCCTGCCTTGAGGCATGGGGAGGGAGAGCGCCGTGTCCTTTCTGGTAGATATAGCCGTCAGAGTGGTGAAGCGTCTTGAGATGTTTGTGCGATGCCGTGACTTTGCCTGCGGCTGTCACAAGATCAAAGCGTCCTGTGGCGCGGCAAGCAACACGTCCAACATGTGTTCCAGCATACTTGCCTGTTGGCACAATCGCCTTGACGATATGACCTGTTTGAAACCCGAAATGACGTTTCTGGCGCAGGCGATGGCGGACGGGAAAGCCGTACTTGTCTGTCCGACACATCTGGCGTGAGCCATGTCCCATCGCCTTAATCGATAGAATAACTTGGCCTGTCGTCACAGCCACAGACTCGCCACTTTCGCC
>DAOTUR010000809.1:0-7358 GCA_034436915.1 Anaerolineae bacterium | reverse complement strand
CCCGCCCAAACACGCCCAAAAAGATGGTTTGAGCGGGACTTTCAGTCCCGCAAAAGGCAAGGCAGGGGTTTTCAACCCCTGACGACAGGACAAAAGCGAGGCAGACGACGGGTGATTTGCTTAAGTTGCTGCAAATGGGGCGCGATATATCGCGCCCCTACGACAATCTCATCTCAAATTGAAATAGAATCCGTATATTATAAAATCATGCACTCAAAAAAAACATCTGTGCTATACTTTACATCACTGGCAGTGACAAAAATTGTCACAATGTGCGTCACATAATTTGCACCTGCTTGTCTGGCACGCTAATCTATACACAGTGATTATCGTGGTATTAGGGGCAGGGGTGCGGATGAGATGGCACGCATCCAGAAGATTCTCACCGTCACGCAGGGAGGCATCCTTTATACCGATATTGCTGAGGTCGTGCGCTGGATCGACTTTCAGGAATGCCGTGTGAATCATGCTGCCTGGATGCCGCAGTCGCAAAATGGCACGTATCATCGCTGCATCGCAGAGTGCAGCTTTGATGATCCCATCATGGCCTATATCGAGTTCTTCACCGAACCCGTCATTCGTCTGGAATTTGAGAACCCTCAGCATTTGCGAACGCTCCTCCGTGAGATTTATCGCTATGGCTGGAAAGCCTATGATATCGATTAACAATCCCAGGACATCCTATGATCATGCGCGAGTTACTCTGTCAGTTTCTGCTCAATATTCCCCGCTCTGACAGCGACTCTGTGCCGTTGTCACAGCTTGCGCCACAGGACGCGGTGGCCGCGCTGGAGGGGTGCGCCTGGATGCTGCGCTTGTGGGGCATGGTCGAATTCGATCCTGAGCAGAAGCTGATTCGCGCCCGTTCGCAGACCGCCAAGTATGCTCTCAACAGCCTCGCAGCCAGCCTGGACGCCGATATCTCTTTGATTGAGAACTGGAAGACACGCGGCGTTGAAGCGCATCCTTTTCGCAACGGGGCCTCATTCCTGTATGCGATTGAGCAGCGGCGCTTAATGGCGGCAATTCCGGCCACACCCTCGCGCCGTGAAAAGGTCGCGCAGGTTCTCATCTGTCGCCGCCGCCCACATCAGGAACAAGAACTGCTGTTTCAATATGACCCCAAAGCGCGACAGTACCAGCTTATCGGTGGGCGCTGGTCGCCTAAAGACGGCGATGATATCCAGCGCACTATCGTGCGCGAGATTGAAGAAGAACTCCCGTCAGATATTCTCGTCTATGGACAGGATTATCAGCTCGATCTGATCGCCGCCAATCTTACGCCTCCGCCCTCGCTGTCACCCACCTTTGGGGCGCTGACGGAATATCATTTTCATATCTACTATTTGCATGGTCTGGTCCACCCGCTCACGTTGGGAAGCGAAGACTGCTGGGTTCCGGTGTCGCAAATACGGGCTGGCGGCGTGCTCAACGAGCGCGGTGAGCACATCGCGTTTGCGCGTGTTGACCTGTATGAAGCGATTGAAGCGGTCATCCCCGGCGGCTTTGAGGCGCTGGCAGACAGTGTTCGTCCGACGCCCTAACGCACGATATAATCTTTCGCTGGCGACAATTGAACAATTGCATTCCAGCAGGGGACGCCCGTCACAATGACTGATCCAAGCACAACACAATTTAGCAACGATATTCGCTTTCTGGGCAATCTCCTGGGGACGATTATTCGGGAGCAGCACGGCGAGAAAGCCTTCAAGCTTGTGGAGGAAGTGCGGCAGCTTGCTCGCAGCCGCCGCAATGGAGACGCTGAGGCGGCGCAAAAGATGACCGCGCTGTTTACGCAGACGGATCACGAATCGCGGCAGACGCTGATTAAAGCCTTTAGCAATTATTTTCAGCTCATCAATATTGCCGAAGATCAACAGCGCATTCGCGTGCTGCGGGATCGTGAGAGCAAAAATCAGTTGATGGAAACTGTCGATGAGGCGATTGGCAGCTTGAAAAAGAGTGGTCATACTGCCGTACAGATGCGGACTCTGCTCAATCAACTGCGTCTGCGCTTCGTCCTCACCGCCCATCCGAGCGAAGCCAAGCGCACCGAAACGCTGGTGAAACTCCGTCATATCGCGGAGATGCTGGATGAGATGGAACGTCAGAAGCTGCTCCCCCGCGAACGAGTGATCTTAGAGAACAATCTGGCGGAAGAAATTGAGGAGATGTGGCAAACGCGCCCCGTCCGCATCACGCAGAAGCAGGTGGCGGATGAGGTCGATTTTGGCGTCTATTTCGTCACGAATGTGGTGATGGATGTCGTGGTCAATATTTACAATGATATTTATACCAGCCTGGAAACCCATTATCCCGAAGAAGATTGGTCAGATTTGCATCGTCTACTGCGCTTCGGCTCATGGATCGGCGGGGATCGTGATGGCAACCCGAACGTTACGGGCGAGGTCACGATGCAGACTCTCAAAACCATGCGCGATGCCGCCCGTCAGGTGTATCTCAATGACATTCAATTCCTGATGCGTCATCTCACGGAAGAAACGCAGCAGCCTGATGTGATAGACCGCCTCAACACGATCACCGCCTCCAAATCGCCGCTGGTCCCCTCATACCCCGGCGAACTGTACCGCGAGAAACTGGCGCACATCTGGCAAAAATTGTCCGACGATGAGTATAAGAGCCGTATCAGCCTGCTCGATGATCTGCGCCTGATGCAGGACACCCTGCGTCAGAGCAAAGGTAATCGGGTTGCGGAAGGCAAATTGCGCCAGCTCATCCGCAAGATTCGCCTGTTTGGGTTGTATCTCATGCCGCTGGATCTGCGTGAGGATTCTCGTCTGCACGCGGCAGCCCTGGCTGAGATTCTGGGCTATTACGGCGTTGCAGCGGATTATCTCAATCTCTCGGAGCAGGACAAGCAGGACATTCTGACGCGGGAGATCAACAACCCGCGCCCGCTGCTGACGCAGGACGTCAGTCATTTCAGTCCGGCCACGCAAACCGTGATTGGCGCGTGGCGTGTGGTGCAGCAGGCGTATAAGCGTTACAGCATCGGCGTCATTGACACGTACATCGCCAGCATGAGCGAACACCCCAGTGATGTGCTGACGATGCTGCTGCTGGCAAAAGAGGTGGGTGTGCAGGATCGGCTCGATCTTGCGCCGCTGTTCGAGACAATTGATGATCTCAAGAACGCGCCGTCGGTCATGACGACTCTGTTCCAGAACAGCGCCTACCAGAAGCATCTCCAGGCGCGCAAGATGCGCCAGCAGATCATGATTGGCTACAGCGACAGCAGCAAAGATGGGGGCTACATCGCCTCCAACTGGAATCTGTATACAGCACAGCAAACGCTCAGCGAAGTCTGTGAGCAGCACGGTGTCTCGATTGAGCTGTTTCACGGGCGCGGCGGCAGCATTGGTCGCGGCGGCGGCCCCACCAATCGGGCGATTTTGTCTCAGCCGCCCCAATCGTTGAAGGGCGGCATCAAGATCACCGAACAGGGCGAAGTCATCGCCTACCGCTATAGCAATGCCGATATTTCCCGCCGCCATTTGCATCAAGTCCTCAATGCGGTGATTCTGTCTCTCGGCAATGCCGCCGAGAGCCATATTCAACCCGAATGGGCTGACACAATGGCCGCGCTGAGTGAATATGGGCGGCAGGCGTATCGCAACTTCGTCTATGAAACCGACGGCTTCATCGATTTCTGGCAGAGCGCCAGCCCGATCAATGAATTATCGCGTCTGAACATCAGCTCACGGCCCGCCAAGCGCGGCGGCAAAGGTGGCTTTGCGGCCATGCGTGCCATCCCCTGGGTGTTCTCGTGGATGCAGAACCGCGCCATCATCCCAAGCTGGTTCAGCGTTGGCACGGCCTTCAACCGCTTCTGTCAGGAGCATGAGGATGGCTTGGCGCTGCTGCAAAGTATGTACCGCGATTGGTTGTTCTTCCGCGCTCTGATTGACAACACGCAGTTGGATGTGGCGAAGGCCGATATGGGCATCCTGGGAATTTATGCCGAACTGGTTGACGATTTGGCGGTGCGCGACAAAATCTTTGGGCGCATCCGCGATGAGCACGCCCTCACCAAGAGCATGATCTGTGCCATCACCGATCAAAAAGATTTGCTCGATAAAACGCCTGCCATGAAAAACTCTATCGAACGGCGCAACCCATATGTTGATCCGCTGAATTTCTTGCAGGTGCAGCTTTTGCGCGAACTGCGGGCCATGACGCCAGAGACGCCGGAGTATGAGAGCACGCTTGATCTGGTGTTGGCGACGATCAACGGCATTGCGGCGGGAATGAAAACGACGGGTTGAAGCGCTCCTGCTGACCCCTCACCACACGGCCTCCTCTCCCACAAGGGGCGAGGATGGGAGAGGGGTTGGGGTGAGGGGCTGTCAATCGTTTTTGTCTCTGTATTCCCAATGCGAGAGCCGATAAATCAGCCTACTGCGTCACCAGCCGCCGCTTCGCCACTCGTGCATCAATCCATGTGCCAAGCGCATACAGCGGCGGCCCGGCGAACACCCCCCACAGCGGCACGAGCATCCGCACCCCGGCATCGCCCGCAAACAGCATGAAGCCAATCCCAAGCAAAAGCAGCCAGACGTCAGTCGCCCGAATACGGCCCAGATTGAGACTGTAGCCCGGCGTATCGGCTTTGGTACGAAGCTGCGACAGCGTGAAAATGAAGATCAGAAAAATCAACAGGCACGTGCCCAACACGATCATATTTTCTGTCGAGAGCGCGAGAGTCTGTAACGTCTGCTGACTCATGGCATACAGCGCCACCATGCCGCTCACAAGAGCAAACAGAATATGGCGGCGCAGTGGGGTTGGCTCCCACACAGCATCGATCATATAGGCGATGCCCATGAACAGCACCAGCAGCCATTGCTGCTGCCATGCCAGGATGAGGACGAAGGCGAACGAGCCAATCGTATCCAACCAGTGAAAGGGCGGCCCCACAATGCGATCAATCAGGCGCAAAAAGACGATGATCGCGCCCAAAACGAGCAGATCCAGCGGCGGCACATTCCACAGAATTGACAGTACAAACGCCGCCCCTGCCGAGACAAACGCTGCCGCATTATGATCGGGATCGGCCTCACGGGTGAGCGACCATGCAATGAAGACCGCCGCCCCCATGAAGAACCCGGTGGCAATCGACGCGCCAATATCACCGCCTGAGCGTACCAACCGCAGCGATCCCGCGATCACACCCGCGATGGCCGCCGCTGCAAGGATGGCAAAGTTGGTGGAGTAGCCGGGGTAGACAGGTCGCCCAATCGATGTCCACAAATACATAGAAAGATATTTCTCGATCATGCCATGCCTTCCCGTGTGTCGTCACATTTGACGCTGAGTGTAGAAGATTGACATGAGTCGTAGGAGAGAATATTGCCATGAACCGTTGAGTCTAGCGCCCGAATTGGCTGTCGCGGAAGAACTGTTTGCGCGTCTCACTCGTCGCATTGAATTGATCCGGCGAGAGCAGCGACCAGAACAACTGCGGCGTAGCAATCTGGCCGTTGGCCGTCCGCGCATACTCTGCCAGCAGGCGGAAGAACGCCTCTGTCCCAATATCCTCGCGCAGGTTCTGGAGCATTTGCACGCCGCGCAGATACACCGCATTGATGTAGGCGCGAGGATCATCAAATTCATAAATCGTGCTGTCCACGCTGCCCTGCGGATTGTATTCCCCGACGCGGAAATCCCACCACCAATTTTTGAGTTCAGGGTGATATTCCTCGTAGTAGACATACTCGCTGTAGGTCGCCAGCGCTTCGTCCAACCAGGGCGTCATGGCCGAGTCGTTACCGACGCTGGCATACCACCACTGATGCGAGACCTCATGCACTGTAATGACGGTCAGGTAATTCTGGAAGCCCGGCTCAAAGCGGTAGAACCAGTTGGTGCTGATGAAGACGAGACCGCTGGCCTCCATGCCATCCGGGAAATCGGCCTGCACAATCACCATGCGATCATACGGGTAATCGCCAAACAGATCGTTGTACTGCTGGAAGGCCCGCGCCCCTTCATCCAGCGCGTGCTGTGCCGTATCGACGAGGCCGCTGGCAAGGGATCGCACCGAGTCCGGGAAAGAATACATCTCTACCATCGTCCCGCTGGCGGTCATCTGGCGGGCCACACGAAATTTATTGCTCAGACTGAGGGGGAAATCGCGGGCGTGCTCAAAGATGATGTGCCACAGTCCGGGTTTGGGCTGCTCAATCGTACCGGGGGCTGCGATTTGCAAATCACTCGGCCCGTTCGTCACTTCGAGCGAAACATCCCAATCCGCAGGCTCAAGCACCATCTGCTCCCCAATCGGACGCGGCTCATAGATCAGCCACGCGCCGTTGATGTTGGGGGCGACGACGGGCAGCCAGTAGGCGAGATTCATCTGGCGTTCGCCATAGCTGAAATAGCCATGATACAGCGAGACGCCCGCGCCGCCTTTTGGCACATTGATGGTGAATTGCAGCGTGATATCCGCTTCGCAGCCGACTTCGAGAGGACGGGGCAGCGTCAGAGTCAGCTTGGTCGAGACGAGCTGAGTCACAAGATTTGCCGTCTCCCAGGTCGCGCTCTTGAGCACAAAGATATTGGCCCATTGATTCGGCTCGACGCTGAGGACGATTTCGTTGAGCAGTTGGCCCGTCGTGTTGGCATAGCGGATATTTTGTGACACAAGGATCGCTTTGGTGGCATAGTCGAGCGATGCCTGGATGGTATAACGGGAACGCGGGCGCGATGTGTCAATCTGGCAGGCGCGAGGTGTCTCGGTGGGCGGCGGATTGGTGGCGGTAGGCGTGGCGAGACTCGTCAGGGCGCGGCCCGGCGTCTCCGCAGGCGTGGCGCTCGGCAGCATCGCCAGACGAATACTCGGAATCGTCTCAAGGGTGGCCGTCACCGCGATGGGTTCAGCGAGATTGCAGCCTGTGAGCAGGCTCATCCCCAAAAGGAACAGCAAAAAAAAGCGCAGATATCTCATGACGTCGTTTGCAGCCTCAAACGCCCACGCAAAGGCCAGCCATTGGATTTTGGTGTACGCCTAATAATCGTCTCATAAACGGGGCTATCTTATGCCAAAAGCCTGCAATGGCAAAGGATAAATCCAGCAGGTTGCTTTCTTGGAGCATGATGGGAGATTTTAGAGAGGCGTTTTAGGGGTATCGGGTTTTTGAGGTGGCCTGTAGGGACACGGCCTGCCATGTCCACAGGTTTGGACAAGGCGGGCCGTGTCCCTACGACAATAACCTTTATTCGTGACATACTCCCCACACCTAAAGGCTATACATTACCCACAAGTCGGAGAGGGGTTGAACATGGGGTAAACTAGGGAGTGTTGAGGGAAGAACATGACAAGAAACGGAGCCATACCC
>DAOTUR010000808.1:0-4411 GCA_034436915.1 Anaerolineae bacterium | reverse complement strand
CCCGCCCAAACACGCCCAAAAAGATGGTTTGAGCGGGACTTTCAGTCCCGCAAAAGGCAAGGCAGGGGTTTTCAACCCCTGACGACAGGACAAAAGCGAGGCAGACGACGGGTGATTTGTTTAAGTTGCTGCAAATGGGACGTGCAGACATGCGTCCCATCCCTCCAATCTGTTTATGTGGGCCTCATCTGCTTTTTTGCCGTTCCGCCTACAATAGACCGCATAGACTTACCCTCATCAGGAGATACGTTTGTGATTCAACTCGATCATGTGGTGATTTGCGTGAGCAATCTTGAGGAGGCCATCGCGGATTATGGCCGACTTGGTTTTACCGTGCTGCGCGGCGGCGAACATGCCAGCGGCACGACCCAAAACGCCATCGTTGCGCTGGCCGATGGTACGTATCTGGAACTCATGGCACTCACGGGCAAGACCTCAACGGGCGGCGCGGATTACAGCTTTCTCTTGCAGGAGGGCGAAGGCTTCGTGGCCTATGCGCTGCGCGTCGATGATCTGACCGCGATTCAAGGCGAACTGACGGAGCGCGGCGTCTCGCTCAAAGCGCCCTCATCCGGCGGGCGGGCGCGGCCCGATGGACAGGCCATGCGCTGGAATATCCTCAATTTGCAGCAGAGCGGCATGTCGCCATTTTTCATCCAGGATGAGACCGCCCGCAATTTGCGCGTCCCCGATCAGGCCGATGCCACCACGCATGAGAACAAAGTTGTGGGCATCACAGGCGTGTATATCCCCGTCGCGGATCTGGACGCCGCCAAAGCGCGATACGCCGCCCTTCTGGGTGTGGAGATCGACGCAGATGAGCCAGTTTTCCGCCTGCCAACCTTCTTCATCGGCCTGCGCCAGACCGATACAGCGCGGAATCCTGCGATCTATGGCGATGTGCCGGATCGCGTCATCTTCGATACTGTTGATCCGATGCAGGCCCGCCAACTGCTTGGCATGGGCCAGTCGCATGGTGCGGTGCTGGTGGGCGGCTAAGAACACAGCGACACGGGCGATCCCATCGGATCGCCTTTACGTTCCGTCCGTAATTTCGTGTCTTTCTTCATTGTCCTTCCCCGCGTCTTTGCAGTAGACTAGCCGTCATGAATCCAACCATTTTCGAGAGGGATGTCTTCTCATGGCAAAACGTGCAAAAAGCGGGCCGCGTCCGACACCATCGACACCCCCGTCATCGACACCATCTACCACATCACCAGCCAGCGAGAGCAAACGATCCAGCGTTGTCGCGGCCAAAGAGCGCCGTGAAGAACGTGAACGCGAACGCCGTCGCACACAGCAAATGTATGTCATCGGTGGCATTGTCGTGGCCGCTGTCTTGATCGCCCTGCTGTTCTTCGCCGCCAACCAACCCGCCGAAGCTCCCATTCCCCCCGATGCCATCTCGCGCTATGCCGGGCTGGAAAAGGGCCGCGATGATGAAGGCTACCCGCGTCTAGGCAGTTCTAAAGCGCGTGTCCAGGTGGTCGAATTTTCCAGCTTTGGCTGCCCCGGCTGCGCTCAGTTCCACCGCGACGTGTTTCCAAGCCTGCTTGAGCGCGTTAAGGCGGGCGATGTTTCGTTTACTTATATTCCGCTGCTCACAGGCGAAGGCAACGTGACGGGTGCGGCGCAGGTCGCGCTGTGCGCGGATAAGCAGGACAAATTCTGGGAGACACATGATACGCTGTTCAACTGGCATGATCTGTATCTCAACAATGCCTTCAGCCAGAACCGCCTCACATCAGGCGTCAGAGCGCTTCAACTGGACGAGGGCCAGATCAATAGCTGCGTCAAGAGTGAGAGCATCAATAACCTCATCACCAAAGCGCAGGGCAAAGGCGTTTTGACCACCCCAACGATTCGTGTTAACAACTCTCCTATCGCAGACAACACGCTGGACACGCTGAATAAGGCGATTGATGCAGCGCTGGCAAATGCGCCCAAGCCCCGCGCCACCGCTGTGAAGACGCAAGAGGCGACACAAGAAGCAACAGCCGCCGCTACGTCTGAACCGACTGTTAAGGCGACAACCGCCAAAGCCACCGCGATGATGACGCAAGAGGCCACTGTGCAGGCGACCAAAACGAAGTAACTCTGAGATTCACCCTCACCCCAACCCCTCTCCCACTGCTTGGTAGAGGGGCTTTTCACTCCACTTCTCGCCCCTTGCGGGAGGGAAGTGGGGCGAGGGGTTTGCTCCATTTGCTGCACAGTCCTCGTGCTATTCCGGCTGCTTTAACATTGGCCCCAGTTTGCGTCCCCCCAACAGATGCATATGAATGTGAAACACCTCCTGCCCGCCATCCCGATTGCAGTTCACAATCAGGCGATAGCCGCTGGCGGCAATGTCATTGTCTGCGGCGATTTTGGCAGCAGCCGTGAACAGGCGGCCCAGGGACGCTTCATCCTCCGCTGTCACATCATTGACGGTAGGAATCTCGCGCTTGGTCACAATCAAAATGTGAATGGGAGCCGATGGATTGATGTCATGAAACGCGATGACCAGATCATCTTCATAGACAATCTTGGCGGGAATCTCGCGGGCGATAATTTTGCTAAAAATCGTTGCCATCATATAACCTTTCGCATGGTGAATGATTCACAGACAGTCGATTAAATTTATTTTATCCGCTCATTGCACAATGAAGTTATCGTAGGGACACGGCCTGCTGTGTCTACACGTTCGGACACGGCGGGCCGTGTCCCTACAGACCACCATAAAATTGCTATTTATATCTTTGGCCCTACTTGCCCTGAAAGACCGCCGCCCGCTTTTCAAGGAACGCGGTCACGCCTTCGCGGAAATCCTCAGTCTTAAACGCCCCATCCTGCACCTGCGCTTCATACTCCAGCGCCTCGGCCAGCGTGCGCTCTGCGGCGCGATACATGGCGCGTTTGGTCATGCCCACCGCCCGCGTCGCCATATGCGCCAACCGTCCCGCCAACGCTTGTGATTCTGCTGCCAACTCGTCCGGGGCCACTACGCGATTGATCAGGCCCAGGCTCAACGCCTGCTCCATCGTGACGCGATTCTGGGCATCAGCCAGCAGCGCCAGCTCCATCGCACGCCCCACGCCTACCAACTGCGGCAGCAAATAGGTCAGGCCTGCATCCGGGATGATACCAATGCTCAGGAAGGCGGCAAATACATAGGTGGCTTTATTGGAAGCCATGCGAAAATCACACGCCAGCGTCAGGCTGGCCCCGGCCCCGGCTGCCACCCCATTGAGTGCACAGACGATGGGTTTTTCCAGGCTTCGCATCGCCATGACAATCTGATTCAAGCCGCTACGCAGCACATCGCCCACCTCGATTTTTCCCGTCGCGAGATCAAATGAGGTCAAATCGGCCCCGCTGCAAAAGCCCTTGCCCGCGCCTGTGAACAGCACCGCCCGTACGCTGCTGTCACGCTGCACCTGACGAAAGGCATCGAGCAGCTCACGATACATCAGCGGCGTCAGCGCGTTGTATGTCTCTGGTCGATTGAGCGTGATGGTTGCAACACTATCGGCCACGTCATAAAGAATCGTCTCATAAGCCATTTTAAACCTCTCTTCAGCATCAAAAGAACGTGTTGATTATAGGTCATGGCCCTATCAAACGAAAACAAGAGGGTGTTTGCCTCTCATGACAACTGCGTCTCAATTTTGGAGGTTTACAAAAAGCGGTAGGGCGATTGCATCAAATCGTAATTTTGTGAAATTAATATGTTCACGATGGTTCTTGTAGGGGCATGGCGTGCCATGCCCAGGGTTTGGCGCGCCAAATCCCTACATAAATACCCTCTGTGATCTTTTGTGAACCAGAAAAATTTAAGATGCGGTAATCATTCATGTATCCGTGAGAATTGTGGGTTTGTAGGGGCACGATGTATCGTGCCCTGGTGATTTGTAGGGAATTTGGCGTGGGCGCGATGCATCGCGCCCCTACAACCGCCTTCATCGCATGGATAGGTGAATGATTACTAAGATGCAATCGCCCTACCATACAGCCCAAAGAATCTCTCTTAAAACAATACCTTCCGCCAAAATTCAGAGTGTGTGAAAAAGCAGGGTTTTCGCCAAATTTTGGCACTTTGTGACCTTTTATAAGCCAAGTTTTGGAGTCAAATTTGCTTCAAAAAGGCGAGTTTGGTTGTAATCCCAAAATTGGCGAAGGTATTGGTATAAGGCAAGTTGTCTCCCCCATTATGGCCAGGGCAATTGCTTCAAAATGTAATGTTATGAAACGAACATTATGACCTCTTGTGGCCTTTTTTGCCCTGATTTTTTAGTGGGAAAATTTGAATATCACATATTCATTCGATCTTGAATATACCTTGATATGAAAATTTAACAGATTAGGCTCAATTTTCATCTACCAGATAATATATTGTCGCTAAATTCGGGTGAAATAAGCCAGTGCATAA
>DAOTUR010000807.1:0-3108 GCA_034436915.1 Anaerolineae bacterium | reverse complement strand
AATCCTTAAGTTGGTGCATATGGGGCACGATGCATCGTGCCCCTACGGAAAACGCTCTCCAAAACATGCGTTTAATACGGTAAATCCATTACGTTCCGCATTATCAAACGGCTTCTAAGCGTAAAACTTGCAAAACGATCTCGTGATAGCTAAATTTTCACGCAATTCGATCAGACAATGCGCTTCACGAGATGTCAGAGGCCGGGAGCCGTCTGATACAGCGCACTTTAACAGCAGACTGGAGGGCGTTGCGCTGGAGAGTCCAGCGTGTAAAACATTCAACGAACCGGTGCGAGAACCCATGATTTTGAGCCAGGGCATTGGCTCATACTGTCTCAGTCGGAGGAAGACCTTGCGTTAAGCACGGCATCCGGCGTTCACGGCAGACGCCCCCGCCTTTAGGCGTGGGGAGTATGTCACATGCTAGTTTACCGTCTGAACACAAGCTTTACAGCACAATGCGAAAGATATGCTCGGCCTTGCCAAAACGAAAGCCCAATTTTTCGACGGAGCGAATCGCGGCATGATTGGCGGCCTGCGTGGTAAACAGGCACAGATCGGCCCCGGCGCTGTCGCGCAGCCAGTAATTGGCCTCAGAGATGAGCTTGCAGTACCACCCCTTGAACGAGGGCTGCACCGCGCCGAAGGTCAATTGGCCCATCCTGCGCCCCCAGCCTGCCCACTGCTTTTGAAACGTCCGCACTGTGGCAAGGGCCTGTGGCTGCGGCACATCCGGGACGAGCACGAGATCAGCAAAGCCTTCAATGATGGATGCCTTAACCCACTGTTCCATCAGGGCATCGGCGGCTCTGGGGTCGATGAAAGGGTCGGCATGGAAGCGATCATAGGGATTCATCATGATTCGGGCCGTCTCTTGCAAAGCGGGTACATCTTCCGCCACTGCCGGGCGCACTGGATGGCGTTCCTGGACATAATCGGCCAACGGACAGTAATAGGTGTGGCGCGTCTCAATCAGCGTATAGCCTGCCAGACACAGCGCTTGAATCGCGCCGACCTCAGCGGCATCGACCCGCGCAAACAGGTAGCGCACACCGCGCCCCTGCGCCCAGCCGGCATATTCGCGCAGACATGATTTTGCGGTGTCAATCTGTGGCGGCTGTGACAGTACAATCTGATCGATACGGGCCACTGTATAGCCGAAGAAGCGCGTATCCCAGGGCAAAATCTCACCCAGGATTGCCACACAGGTGTGCTCCTCTGTCAGACGACGCCCCATCCGCAGATCAATCTCATCCTCTATCGGACGCGCCAGATGATCAATGTAGGCTTGTCGATCCTGAACAGATGCCTGCGGCGAGTCGCGCAGATAATCATGCGGGCTGCGCGTCAGGCGCATCTCAAGAAAGGCACGAAGTTGGTCGAGATCCGAATGCAGTGGTTTCAAGGGCATGGTTATCTTCTATCTGGCGTTGTATAGGCCGTCTCTGCTCGTATCAAGAGGAGAGCAAAAGTGTATACACCACGACGATCATGAATGTTCTTGTAGGGACATGGCACGCCATGTCCAACCGATGGACATGACATGTCCCATATACACCAACTTAAGGATTTTGAGCCGTGTCAATAACCGTCCCATCCGCCTCATGACATGGCAAAATCGCTTGCGCCAGGGACTGAAAGTCCCTGTCTCCCGTGTTGCGGGGTTGAAAACCCCGCCCAAACCCGCCCAAAAAGATGGTTTGAGCGGGACTTTCAGTCCCGCAAAAGGCAAGGCAGGGGTTTTCAACCCCTGACGACAGGACAAAAACGAGGCGGACGACAGGTGATTTGCTTAAGTTGCTGCAAATGGGACATGACATGTCATGTCCCTACGTACCGTCGTGCATATCTGTCGTTATCATCGTGGGGAGCGTCACCAATACTCCGCCTTGTTCTGGCGGTAAAAGGCGATGGTCTCCCGCAGGCCATCCTCAAGCGATGTGGTTGGCTGCCAGCCAACAATGCGCTTGATCTTGCTGATGTCCGAGTAGAAATCGCCTGGCTCCTGCGCTTTGCGTTCCGGCGAAAACGGCGCGAACTCCCAGCGTCCGCTGCCTGCAACCTGCACCATCAGGTTTGCCAGCTCAATGAAGTTGGTCGGATGATCGACGCCGACATTCAGGACTTCGCCATAGGCGGCATCGGTGAGAGCAACCCGCAAAATCGCCTCGATGCAGTCATCGCTGTAGAGAAAATCGCGCAAAATTTTGCCATCGCCAAACACCTTAATCGCCTGATCATCCACCACCTGCCGCACGAACCAGTTGACGACGCCATAGCGCGGATGCTGCATCTGAGCACGCGGGCCGTACACATTGGTGATTCGCAGCATGACCGAACGAATATGATGCACATCGTGATAGACCTGGGCAATTTTCTCTGCCGTGAGATTGGAAATCTCATAAATGCCCTTGGGATGCGTGGGAGCATCTTCGCTCACAGGCAGGCTCGTTGCCTCGCCGTACTGCCCGCGTGTGCCTGTATGGATGATGCGAGCCGATGGGTTGTGATGTTTGCAGGCTTCGAGCAAGACGGCTGTCCCCTTGATATTGATATCGATATCGGGGAATGGATCGGTCTGGCTGAGGATGTGATCGACCTGACCCGCCAGATGAAAGATGAAATCCTGACCCGTCACAAGGTAATTCATGGCGTTGGCATCGCGGATATCGCAGTAATTGACGGTCACACGATCTTTGATCGGTGCGGTATTGAACAGGTTGCCGCCATAACCCTTGATCATCGCATCGACAATCAGGACATGGGCACCCTGTTCCACCAGCCGAATCGCCAGGTTGCTGCCTAAGAATCCCATCCCTCCTGTAATGAGGACGTGCGCCCCCTTAAAATCTGCCATCTGTCCCCACCTTTATGTTGGATAACGCCTTTATGAGGAAGGATAAAGGAAACTCGCAGGATGTGCAAAGGTGTGGTGACAGACAAAGTTATGACGAACAATACCTCTCACGCCAATCTCTCACTTCAAGAGTAAGAAGCCGTTTTATAATGCGGAACGTAATGGATTTACCGTATTAAACGCATGTTTTGGAGAGCGTTTTCCGTAGGGGCACGATGCATCGTGCCCCATATGCACCAACTTAAGGATTT
>DAOTUR010000806.1:0-3355 GCA_034436915.1 Anaerolineae bacterium | reverse complement strand
GATCTGATGGCGTATACGGGCAACAACACGCGCAATATTGAGCCGCTGCTGTCTGCCGTCGTACGGAATGTCCCGCTCATCGTGCGTAATGCACCGCAGGATATTCAGGAACGCATGATCTTCATCCAGGGCCTGCTCATGCTGCTGCCCTCCTCAACGCGCTTCAACACGACCTTCGCCACCCATGTGAACAGTCTGGTCGATCTGCGGGCGCGTATCCAGTTCTATGATGGCACGCAGCCTGATAATGTCGTCATCTTCGACTGGAAGGACAACAGCATCAGCGGGTTGGAGAGCAAGGATGATTACAGCCGCTTCATTGTGAGCCAACTGCGCCTGGATGCGGAATTGGTGACGCGGGAGACGGAACTGCTCACTCCGACTGCGGGCTGGCGCTTCCGCACTGGGTCGCCGCTGGCCGAGGCGCTGGCCTATGCCTCAAATCGTTCCAGCATTGATCGCGCTGTGACCACAGGCCAGCCGATTGAAGTGGCTGAAGTCTCGCGCATCCTGGCCGAAGACCCAACGCTGACGGATGACCTCCGTAGCGCCTATGTGCGCCATATCATGAATTTTTCGCTGGCCTTGAATGAGATGGAGCACACTGATCCGGTGGCGGTGGCGGTGCATCATTCGCCTGCTCTCGGTGAAGAGGTCTTCCGCTCCCTCGCAGGCGCGGTGAAGGATGGCAAGGGCGGCCTCGTGGCCGAGACCTTGCAGCGCTGGCTTGACAATCCTCTCAGCCCGCAGGGGCCGCAGTGGATTCAGCTCCTCCAGCAGGCCAGCCTTGCCGATCTCGATCAGCAGATCGCCGTCAAAAATTACGACAGAGTCTATGAATGGCTGCAAAACCTTCAGCAGCAGGATGCCAGCTTCGGCACCGAGAAGATTGTCCGCTCGGTGCTGGAGAAGATGATGCCGCTTGCCAGCGAGGATGAACGCTTCCCCTCGCAGATCACGCTGCTGGCAATGACTTATCTGGATAAAAAAGATGTCCAACGCATCCTGGCCCTGCCCTCGTTTGCGCGGGTTCTGCCCAAAGAGATGAAGCGCTTTCTGGCCGCCCTCACCGCCACCGAATCGCCCGCCCCAAATATTCTGATGGAGGCGGCAGCGCAGATGGGTGAGACGGGACAGGATCGGGCCACGCTGCTGTTTGCAGAGATGGCATTCACCGCAGGCAAGTATGATCTGCTGGATGCGCCCACGCTGGAACGGTTGGCGCGTATCTCGGCCACACCTTTCGGACGCAAATACCGTGAAACACTGCTCAACATCGCCCGCACCGCGCATGATACGTTTGTGGATCGTCTGCCTGCGCCCGGCCCGCGGGCTGTGCTGCAATTGATGCTGGTGGCCGAACGTTATGACATGCTCTCACGCGGCATGATGAACATGGCGCGTGATGTGTATGGCGTGGAGCGGCAGGGCGATTATGTCCGCATGATTCAAGAGGTCTTCGCGCAGACACCGCTCACACCGGAGCAGGTGACGCCGGTTCTTACGGCGATTGAGCTGGCAGGGCTGGCGGGAATCCCGCTGATGGCTGCTCAGAGCGGCGTCCTGGAGGGCACGAAGTGGTCGCCCGATGTGCGCCCCCAGGCCGAAAAACTGCTGGCCGATGCCCTGGCTCATCCCGATTACTGGGAGTTGATGCCCGCCGAAGTGACGTATAACCTCGTGCGCTATTTTTACGAAATTGGCGATGAGGACAAATTGAAGCAGGCGGGTTATCTCGCGGCCAGCAATGCCGCGATGCAGGCCGAGGACAAATCGGGCTTGCAAACCATCAGCCAGAGTTACAAGCTCATGCGCCTGGACAAGGCCCGTCAGCGCATCGCCTTTGATATCATCCGCCAGTATGTGAGAATCGCACCGGAGAAGCCCGCCCAGCGCGTCCTCTCCTTCTATAGTAAGGAATTGGGTGACGAGGCAGCGGGCCGCTTGAACATCGCTTACAACCTGAGCAGTTTCATGGGCCGTGTCTCATTTGATGTGTATATCGAGGCTCTGAGCCAGACAGCCGGCATCTTGCATCATCTGGTGGAAGCCTATATGAAGAAGGCCGATAAGCCGACGCTCAAACGCCTGCAAGTCACGCTCGATACTTTCCGCGCCAAGATGGATGATCGCAACCGCCGCACGCTGGCCGTCGATCTCAAGCGGCTGGGACAGGCGATTCTGGCGCTCTCCAAACAGCATGATGCTCGCAGCGGCCTCTTCACCAAACAGCTTGATCCACTGTTGAAGGGAACACAGGCTCCGCGCAGTTCACTCGATGTGTGGAAGGCGATGGGCGGTCATCTGGCACGCGGGCGCAATCTGGCGCTCAAATTGACACCGGGTGCGGCGGCGTCTCCCTGGGGTGAGCTTGTCCTCACACCGACCCTCCTGGCGCAGCATGTAGCATCAGCCGCAGATGTGCTTGAGAGCGCGTTGACTACGCTGCCCAACAAGTGGACAGCCGCCCAAATTCCGGCGGAGATTGACAGCCTCCAGACGCAGCTTCCCGTCGATGATAAGACTCGTGAGCGTCTGCGCCATGCTGCCAATGATTTCCAGCGGCTGCCGGAACTGGTTCGCCTGTTGGTTGAGGAGGGCGATCTGAGTGCGCTGGACGCCGAGAGTCGTCTGGGGAAACGCCTGGACGCACAGCAGCAGGAGCCGCGCAATGCGTTGGAGAGCCTGCGCTTTTATTATGGCGTGCTGGAAAAATCTTAAATCAGGATCGATAAGTCCTGGGGGCGCGATATATCGCGCCCCTACTTCCCTTTGTATGGCCCAAAAGCCGTATTTTACCTTCGCTGTTCGATGGTTTTTGATTCCCCTTTTATTCCCCGGCAGCAAGCGTCTCTTGAAGCGGTTGCGGTGAGGGATCAACACGTTTTTTGTGTTTTGCGTCACCCCATGCCAGCAGAACCAGATAGGCCACGATACCATACACAATCGATGTGACGATCTGTGAGCCGTTGAGCAGTAGCCCAATGCTGACAGCATCCCCCTGGCTGACCTTGAGCAGCGTCGGAAGCACAAATCCCCAACTCATCTCGACCATGCCAAATCCCGCCACATTAAAGGGAAAGGCACTCGCAAACATGCTCAATGTAATCGCAAGGATGAGCATAGAGGGCTGCAATTGGATGCCTGTCGCGGCCAGTAGTATCGCGTTGGCGGCAAAGCTGCATCCATAGGTGAAGATCGACCAGAACAGCCCGACCAGAAAGACACGAGGATGGCGCAGGCGATCAAATTCACGCGCCATCGAATCAACGCGCACCGCCGCTTTATTCACTAGCGCGATGGGCGCACGCTGTATCACAACGGCCATCGCCCGCAAGATCAACCCGGCAAAATA